>JAGBPV010000029.1 GCA_017633195.1 bacterium | reverse complement strand
TTTTGCTGGAATTTCTTTCTTAACAATTTTACAAAAAATGCAATCATCTTTTGGTGAATCATTACTAGAAGAAATATGATTTAATTTATCAATTATGCCCATTTTTATTTACCTAGATTATTTAAATATTTAAAAAATTAATTAATAATTCAGTTTAAAACTCATAAAATACCAAGTGCATTTTTAAATCTAATATCATAAACATTAACTTTGTTATTATCATTCATAGTAAATGCACTAATTGCTGCACTTTGTTCATTTGCATTTTGTGCTATTTGTACAACTAATTTAGCAAAAGCATCTTCTGTTAATCCAAGATTTATTCAAGGAGTATTTGTATTTCAAGCACTATTTCCAATACTACTTTTGCTAATTTGATCAGCATACATTAAGAATTTATAATTTGAACTTTGTGTATCTCCAACTGGATTACTTAATGTAATATAATTTCCTGAACCTTGTGGAATCAATCTATCTAATGCTCAAGAATTTATTAAATTTAAATTAGCAGTTTTTGCTTGAGTTTTAGAAGTTAATAAATTTTGATATGAATCTCAAGAATTATATAAATTGTTATATGCTAAATCATTTCCACCAGTTATAACATCATAAAAATCATTTAAGTTATTGAAACTTGGTGCTGTTGGAGCAGAAGCAAATCCTGTTACAAATCCACTAAAATTCTTAAAGTAATTTTGATAACTTGGAATGCTTGTAATACTTTTGTAAATTGCTTTAGCATAGTTTAAATTTACACCTTCTTGAGAATTTTCATTTGCATAATATTGTTTACTAAATTGTGGAATAGTTGTACTAATATTTTGTAATTGTTGACTAATACTAATTAAGTTAGCTAATGAATCAGCATTTAAAATTGCACTCATTAAACTACCTGCTGGTTCTTTATTTAAATTATTAGATGTTGGTTCTAAACCAATACCACCATAATAATTAGCAAGTAATCCATATCCATTAATACTGTAATTTGCATTATTAAACAAATAATTAGCAAGTTGTAAATTTGTTAATGTGGAATGATTTAAATAAGTTTGAAGTCCAATAAATCCTGTAAATGGAACAATTTCTCCATTTGCACCATTAATTTTTACATTTGCTAAATTAAAGTAATTATTTAATTGATATATGTAACTTGTAATGTTATTAAATGATAAATTAGCTAATGAATAACTAGATGCTGTATTTGCTAATTGTTGATCCATAAAGACATTTAACATTTGACCATTTAAATTTGCATTAGGAATAAAATTAAAAGCGCTATATCCAAATGAACTTAAATTACTTGGTAATGTATAACCACTAACTCCATAATTTGTTTTTAATTTGTTGTAATTATTATTTAATGTGGAGTTTAAATTATTAGCATATTGTTGACTTGATCCTGTGTTTGATAAAGTTGATGAAGTAGTATTATTCATATTATTAATAAATGAAGCATTATCTCCATTTACTCACACCACATAAGCAGGACCATTATTTAAAATAGTATTGAAATAATTTCATAAATTCTTTCAACTACCACCATCATACAAGAAGTTAATTGTTTGTAATAAAGTTAAATAAGAATTGTTAAAAGAATTATCATTATTTAATCCATTTAAAGAATAAATATAATTCTTATCAATATAATAATTAGCAATTGTGTTTGTTATATTTGCTAAATCTGTATCATATTGTGTTTGAGTTGGTAAATTATAATTTTGACTTAAATTATAGTTATATCCATAATTTACACTTAAAGCAGCATTAGAACTAAAATCACTTAAAAAATCTTCATAAATTAATGCTGTAGTTAAATATGATAAATTTCCATAATTTGTATCAGTACCATTAAAAATATTGTTTAAATTAGATGTTGTTAAATTAAAGTTATTACTTACTGAAGGCAAAGTACTCATATTAATTTTCATACTGTTTGCTAAAATATTATTTTTAACAAGATCACCTAAAGTATTATTGGTATTAATCGCATTTATTGCATTATTTATTGCATTATTATTTGTAAATACATATTGTGCATATTTTGAATATTCACTTGCACTTGTAGATCAAGGTTGTAAATTTATTGCATCAATATATGCATTAATACTATTGTTTAGATTTGTATTTAAATTAGATAATTGTTGATCTAAATTTAATAAAGAACTGTAACTTGATGTACTAATTCCATTATCATATAAACTTGCTGCATAATTATTTTCATCATTTGAATATAAAGTATTTGCAAAAGATAAATGATAAACATAATAACTTAAAAAAGGATAAATCAAACTAGAACTTAAATCAATGAAATAAGGAAATGCTGGTTTAATTCCATTATTATCAAAATTACTTCCAATTCCATAAGATGAACTAGATGAACCTGAATTACTAGAAGTTCCATTTGATGTATAAGATACTAAAATTTGGTTTTTTAAAGCATTTTCATTATTTTGTTCAGTAATATATTCTTGCATTAAAACCAAGGAATTTATTAAATTTAAAGTTGCTTTTTGTAAATTAGTATTACTTGTATTAAAAATGTTACTTACATCATTTTGTGAAAATAAGTTGTATTGACTACTAAATAATGCATTGTAATTTTCATTATTAGTATTATTTAAAATTTGTGAAGCATAACCTAATAATAAAGCTGCTTCATTATTTTTAAAATATGTTTCAAGAGCACTGAACAAATTAATTTTATAATTTGTTTGAATATTATAGTCTAATTGGGTTTGTCTTCATAAAATGTCTTGTGCAATTGCATCAATTGCTGCTTCATATCCATTAGTTGGATTTGGATAAACATTAATTGGTGAACTCATAGCACTTGGATTTTGTTCAGCATATAAAATTCTGTTATATCCATCAATTGCTAAAACATGAACTCCATCACCATCTCTAGTAAAAATAAATGGTGAAAGTTGGTTATTATAAGTTACATTAAATGACAAAATTGTCATAGTATCATGACTAAATAAATTTGGACCATTATTTAAATTCCAAAATTCAGATAAACTTGCATTATTTAATGGAACACCATTATAAAGTAAATAAGTATATCTTGGATTAGTAACACTAATTGAATCAGTAGATGGGGTTGATAAATATGATGGAGTAAATGTTCCTGAACTTTCACCATTATTAGTTCCATCTACATACAAAAAATTTGCTAATAATTTTTGATTTAAACTTGTTGAACTAAAAATGTTGTATAAACTTCCTCCAACTCCATTAATACTTGTTGAAGTATTATTTTCATCATACATTAAAGCATTATATCTACTAATTGCTGCAGCACTATATGATGCTAAATATGAGCTGTATGCTGCATATGTTGAAGAAGATTGTTGTAAATTTGCACCATTTGTAACAAAATATCCAGTTTGTGTATTTCCAACATTTCCTAAATTTAAGAAATTAAATCCACCAGTTTCAGCATTTGTGTTATATAGATTTTGTACAGCGTTATTATTTGATTCTACATTTCAATTATCTATTACTGGACTTAAATAAGTTCCATTGCTTAATTTGATATATCCATCAGGATTAGAAGAAGATTCTGGTTGTAAATACTTATATAAGTGATTATCAAATTGATTATTTGCTTTTGTTCCAAATTGTGGAAAAGCTAAATTATTTGATGATGGTAAATTTTGAAAATATGAACTATTGTAAATTGCATTATTTGAAGTTAAATTACTACCACTATTTTTTGTATAATATTCATATAAAATACTTGAACATATAAAAGGATTTTCATGAATAATTCATTGGTCAAATAAATATTGATCAAAGTTACTTAAATGTAAATATAAATTTTGTTGAGTAGAATTTAAACTTAAACTATTACTTGGAAAAAAACCTAAACTAAAATTTTTGTTTAAATCACTTGGATTATTATTTCCTGCTCAATTAATTGGATTATTAATAAAATCTTGTGTCACACTCAAATCATTTTGGGTTCATTTATTAAAATCTAATAATTGATTTTTATTAGTGATTTGTTCAAAACCTAATAAATTTTTAAATCCATTAATATTTGTACCAAAAATATAATTTTGAAAATCAGTTTGTAATGTACCATACATTTGATTCTGAATATACAAAGCTTTTGTACCACCAACTGGATCTAATAAATTATTTTGAATATAGTATTGTCAATTTGAACCATATTGTTTTTGATATGAAGTAACTTGTGAATTGTATTGTGTTTCTGCTTTTTTTTGAGCATCTTGAAATAATTGTTTAACACTTTGATCTGATGAATTTTTAAATCAATTATAAATTAATTCATTACTCTTATATGTTAAAAAAGCATTACTTCCAGTGCTACTTTTCAATGAATCTATTGCAACATTTTTTAAAGAAAAATTATTTCCACTAGCAAAACCTTTATTGCCATTATAAGTATTAATGGATTGATTAATTGAACTTGCATTAGATGAATTAGCAGTAACAGAAGAACATGATGTAACAGCAGTTAAAGAAAGTAAACTTAAAGCAAATATACTTGAATATAAAACAATCTTATTTTTATTGATTTTTTTCTTTGATTTTTGAACTTTATTTTTCATTTTAAATTTATGTAGTTATATTATTATAGATAACTTTTTTCATATATAATAATAAATCAACAATTTTGAGGATTTATGTTAGAAATCAAAAATTTAGAAGTAAAGATTAATGAAAAAACAATCTTACAAAACATTAATTTAAATGTTTTAGATCATGAAATAGTAGCATTAATTGGTCCAAATGGATGTGGTAAAACTACTTTATTAAAAGCAATATTTAGTCATTATACTGTTTCTAAAACTGCTGGATCAATTTTTTTTGATAATGAAGACATCACTAATAAAGAAACTTCAGATATTGCAAATTTAAAAATTCATATGATGCAACAAAATCCAGAATCAATTTCAGGATTAAAAACTATGGATTTATTACAAGCAATCTTAAAAAATGAAAATAAAACTCAAGAAATGAGTGATTTTTATACAAAAGTTTTAAAAAGATTGAAAGAATTAAATTTAAATCATGAAATTTTGCAAAGAGAAGTTAATTTTAATTGATCTGGTGGAGAAAAAAAGAAATTTCAAGTTTTATTAATGGAATTAAAAACTCCAAAGTTATTATTAATTGATGAAATTGATACTGCTTTAGATGTTGATGCATTAAAAAAAGTTTGTGAACTTATTAAAGAATATTATGAGAAAAATCCTGATGTAAGTATCTTAGTAATTTCTCATTCTAACTTTATCTTTAATTATTTAAAACCACAAAAAGTTTATTTAGTTTCAAACAAAACTATTGCTAAAAAAGGAGATTATTCATTATTAAAAGAAATTCAAGAATCTGGATATGCTAAATATCAAATTGAAGATGAAAAAAATAATGATATAGCAAATTATATTGATCCATTAAAAGGTAAATAATCATGCAAATTTACTTATTAGATAATATTCATCAATTAAATGAATTAAATAACAAGTTTAATAATTATGTTTTAAATAAACTTGAATCATATTTGATCATTGACCTTATTAAACAAGATTATAAGATTGAATGAACTTTTAATTTAAACAATAAAGATGATGAAATTCGATTGAATTTCTTTTCATTAAATCAAAATGAATACAAAAAAAATATTAAATTAAGTGCAATTCATCAATGTGAAAAAACTTATTCATATGTTAAATTTCATGGAATTAATTTTCAAAAAAGTTTTACTAATTTAATTTTAGAATCTAAAAATAACATTAGACCTTTAGCAGATATATATAGTGAACAAGTTATTAAAGCAATTGTCATGGATGAAGCTAAATTCAGTGGAATTCCTAAAATAGATGCTGCTAATAACAGTTTTACAAGTTCACATAAACTTGCAGTTGGTAGTTTAAATAAAGAAGAATTATTTTATTTAAATTCATTAGGCATTAATAAAATTGATAGTATTAATATAATTTTACAGTCATTATATAAGTCATTAATGATTAATAATAATGATGAAAAAATGTTAAATAAAATTTGGATGGAGATAGAAAATGCCAGTTTTAAAAGATTATAAGAAAGATTTTCCATGATTTAAAAACAATCAAAACTTAGTTTATTTAGATAACGCTGCAACAACATTAAAACCCCAAATAACAATTGATGCAATTAATGAATATTACACTAAATATTCATCAAATCCTCATAGTGACAATAGATTAGCAGTAATTGTTTATAATGAAATTGAAGAAACAAGAAAAACCCTTGCAAAGTTCATCCAAGCAGATAAAGAAGAAGTAATGTTTACAAGTGGTGCAACAGAATCAATAAATACTATTGCAAATGCAATGCAAGATATCTTAAAAAAAGATGATGAAGTAATTATTACTTACATGGAACATTCTGCTAACTTATTACCTTGATATAAGTTAAGACAACGTATTGGAGTAAAACTAGTTTTTGTTAATAAAGATACTTTGATTATTGATAAAAATGAAATTCTTAATGCTCTAACTAAAAAAACAAGATTAGTTGCATTTACTGGTGCAAGTAATTTATTAGCAGATGAAGTTGATATTAAAGGAATCATTCAAGGTATTAAAAAATATAATGACAAAATTTTTACTTTAGTTGATTCAACACAATATATTGAACATTTTCCTTTAAAATGTCATGATTTTAATTTAGATTTTGCTGTAGGAAGTGGTCATAAAATGATTGCACCAACAGGAACAGGATTTTTATATATTAAAAAAGATCTATATGATGAAATCAATCCTTTAAAGTATGGTGGAGATATGAATGAAAACATCTATGAAGATCATTTTGTTTTTGCTAAGAATAACCATAAATTTGAAGGAGGAACTCCAAATGTTGCAGGATTATATGCTTGAAAAAAATCTTTAAATTATTTGATGGATATTGGTAGTGAAGAAATTATAAAGAGAGAAGTGTTATTAAAAAAATACTTCTTACAAAATATGCCAAAAAGAGATGATTTTATTCTTTACAATCCTAGTGAAAATACTCCTTTAATTACTTTTAATTTTAAAGATAAAGAAAATAAAATCATTGAAAGTAAAAAAGTTGAAGAATTCTTACAAAAATTCAATATTTTAGTAAGAAGTGGATTGTCTTGTGCAAAATTAGCAACACATAATTTAAATGCACAATATGTAGTTAGAGCAAGTATGCTATTTTATAATGACTACAATGATATTGATAAATTGATTGAGGCTTTAAATCAATGACCAAAGTAAGTAATGAAATAGATATTAAAGATTATAAAGATTTAAAAAAAGATTTTGTTTGATTCAAACATCACCAAGATCTTGTTTATTTAGATAATGCAGCAACTACTTTAAAACCAAATGAAATGGTAGAAAAAGTACAATGATTTAATGAAAAAATTAATGGACTTTATGATAAACAAAATGATCTTGATGCATTAACTAAAGAACTTGTTAATGAATCAAAAAAAAGATTAAGTGATTTTCTTGATGCTAATGAAGATGAAGTTTTTTATACTAGTGGTTCAACTTTATCATTAAATATTGCTGCTGATTTAATAGAAGATACATTAAAAGAAAATGATGAAATTATTGTGCATTATTTAGAACATGGTTCAAATTTATTACCATGATTTAAATTAAAAGAAAGAAAAAATATTAAGTTAATTCTTGTTGGTAAAGATGATCCAAATATTGATACAAATACTTTTAAAAAATATGTTAATAAAAATACTAAAGTAGTTGCTTTTACAGGGGCTAGTAATTTATTAGGTAACTTAGTTGATACTAAAAGTATTATTGAAGATCTTAAACAAATCAATCCTAATATTTATACAGTTGTTGATGCAACACAACAATTAGAACATTTCCCAGCACTATGTCATGAAACTAATTGTGATTTTTTAGTTGGTTCAGCACACAAAATTATTGGTCCAACTGGTTTAGGTTTTTTATATATTAAAAAAAATATTCAAAAAGACTTTAATTTGGATGAATTAGAAGAAATGAATCATAATGATGATTTAAATACTACTGCTATTGTTGCTTTTAATGAATCTTTAAAATATTGAATGAATTTAGGATATGAAGAAATAAGAAGAAGAGAAGCAATATTAAAAAAATATTTCTTAGATAATATTGATTTAAAAAAGATTCAACTTTACACTCCAAGTATTCATTCTCCAATGATTACATTCAACATGTTAAATCACCAAAATCAACTAGTTGATGCACAAGATATTGAATATTATTTAAATCAACATAATATCTTAGCAAGAAGTTCACTATCATGTGCAAAGTTAGCTAAATATCCTTTAAAAACAAGAAATGTTTTAAGAATTAGTCTACTTTTTTATAATGATTTTAATGATATTAAAAAATTGATTGAAGCAATTAATAATTTCAATCCTGGAGATGAGTTAAATGGACTTATATAATGATGTTGAATTTGTAAGAACATTAATTGTAAATCATGGTACAAATCCAACAAATCGAATTAGTGAAGAAGAATTTAAAAAATTAGATGAATATTTATCTGCAAAAACTGTTACTGCTTCTTGCACAGATGATATTACTTTAGTAGTATGAATCAAAGATAACAAAATTGTTGATGCTAAATTTTATGGTTTTGGTTGTGTAATTAGTACTGCTACTACTGATATGATTTGTACAAATATTGTTAATAAAGATTTAAAAAAAGTTGAAGAATTAAGTAAAGATTTTTTAGAAATGGTTAGTAATGGAACAATTAATAATAAAGATTTATTAAATGATTTAATTATTTATAAAAATGTTCATAAACAAGCAAATAGAATACCATGTGCACAAAGTTGTGCATTAAGTATTAATAAAATTTTAAAAGAATATAAAGACAATGAAAATATTTAATACAGGATATGGTTTAAATGAAAATGTCATTAGACAAATTTCAAAAATTAAGAACGAACCAGAATGAATGTTGCAATTTAGATTAAAAGGTTATGAAGCCTTTAAAAAATTACCATTGCCAAAATGAGGACCAGATTTATCTTTTATTAATTTTGATAATTTTATTTATTATTCAAAATATGAAATTGATAAAAAGAAAGAATGAGATGATCTTCCTGAAAAAATCAAAACTACTTTTGAAAAATTAAAAGTAAGTAAAGAAGAAGCAAAATTTTTAAATGGTTTAGAAACCCAATTAGATAGTGAAATGGTTTATGGACAAATTTTTAAAGAAGTTGAAAAAAAGAATGTTATTTTAACTGATTTAGATACTGCTGTAAAAAAATATCCAGAACTTGTACAAAAATATTTAGGTAAATTAATTTATAGTAATGAACATAAATTTGCAGCATTAAATAGTGCTGTTTGATCTGGTGGAACATTTATTTATGTTCCAAAAAATACTGTAGTAGATTTACCATTACACACTTATTTTAGAATTAATAATAAAAGTGTTGGACAGTTTGAAAGAACTTTAATTATTGTTGATGATAACAGTTCTTTACAATATATTGAAGGATGTACTGCACCAATATATAGTGAAGATAATTTACATGCTGCAAATGTTGAAGTTTATGTTGGTAAAAATTCTAAAATGCAATACACAACCATTCAAAATTGAAGTGACAATGTTTTAAATCTTGTAACTAAAAGAGCAGTTGTTGATGCACATGGATATATGTCATGAATTGATGGCAATTTAGGATCAAGAATTAATATGAAATATCCATGCACTATTTTAAAAGGTGAATATGCAAGCAGTGAATGTGTTTCAATTGCAGTAAGTCATCAAAATGTCAATCAAGATACAGGTGCAAAAATGATTCATTTAGCACCAAATACTAGAAGTAAAATTATTTCTAAAACAATTGCTAGTGGTAATGGAATTGCTAATTATAGAGGCCTTGTTGAAATTAAAAAAGATGCTATTAATAGTTATAGTCATGTAAAATGTGACTCATTATTTTTAAACAAGCAAAGTAAGGGTTTAACATTTCCACATGAAATGATTGAAAATAATAGTTCTGGAATTGAACACGAAGCTTATATTAGTAAATTAAATCAAGAAAACATGTTTTATTTAATGTCTTTAGGCATAGATAAAAAAACTGCTAAAAATATGATGCTTATTGGTTTTATTGCTCCATTTTCAAACAGGTTATCTTTAGAATACAGTGTTGAATTAAATAGATTATTAGAATTAGAAATTGATGAAGAAGAATAAATTATGGATTCAAAGAATATTAATAATGCAATTACTTTAAGAAGTAAAAATTTTACACAATGATATGATGATGTAATTAAGCAAGCAAAATTAGTGCATTATGCAAAAGTTAAAGGCACAATCATTTTTACTCCAAACTCTACTTTTATTTGAGAACAAATTAAAAAAGAAATGGATAAGAGATTTCATAATTATGACATCAAAAATGTCATGATGCCAACATTAATGCAATACAGTTCTTTTAATTTGGAAAAAAAACATCTTGAAGGTTTTGCACCAGAAATGTTTTTTATAACTAAAAAATCAATTGATGGTGAAGCATTAACTGACCCATTAGTCTTAAGACCAACTAGTGAAATTTTATTTTGTTATTATTTTAAAGATATGCTTGTTTCATATAATCAATTACCTTTTAAATATAATCAATGAGCCAATGTGTTTAGAGTAGAAAAAAATACAAGACCTTTTTTAAGAACAAGTGAGTTTTATTGAACAGAAATGCATTCAATTCACTCTACAAAAAAAGAAGCAGAAGAATTTACATTAATAATGAATGATAATTATGTTGATTTTATTAATAAATTCTTATGTATTCCAATTCTTAATGGAGAAAAAACAGAAAATGAAAGATTTGCAGGAGCAAATCATACTTTTACTTGTGAAGCATTAATGCAAGATGGTCAAGCTTTGCAATGTGCAACATCACATTATTTAGCACAAAATTTTACAATTCCTTATGATATTACTTTTAGAAATAAAAATAATGAATTAGAACATCCTTATCAAACTTCTTGTGGATTATCAACAAGAATTATTGGTGCAATTATTATGTCTCATAGTGATGATTTAGGCTTAGTTTTACCATGAGATATTGCTATAAATCAAATTGCAGTATGTGTTTTAAATGATGAACAAGACATTGTTCAATATGCAACAAATATTAAAACTAAATTAGAAGAATATAGAGTTTATTTGGATTTTTCAAACAATTCTTTAGGATTTAAAATTAAAGAACAACAAGTTTTAGGTACACCAATTACTTTATTAATTGGTAAAAATGAAGTTAATGAAAATAAAGTAACATTAATTTTTAGAGACTTAAATAATAAACAAGAAATGAACTTAAATGAATTTATTAGTAATATTCATGAACTAGGACAAAAATACAATAATAGACTTTATGATAAAGCTAAAAATAGATTAGATAATTCTATTGAAATTTGTCATACTTTACAAGAAGTAAAAAATGCTATTAATAATAAACATATTGCATTAGCACCATGAGGTGGAAATATACAGGATGAAATAAACTTTAAAAAACAAACTTCAATAAGTACAAGATGTATTAAGTCAACTATTGATGAAAAAGAAGATGTTAAATGTTTTTACACAAATAATAAAGCACAATATTGAATATATTTTGCAAAAGCATATTAAAAAATATATATAATTTACAAAGTAGGTAAAAAATGAATAAACTTTCTGAAGAACAAATTAAAAAAATTAATGCAGTTTTAAAAGAACAAAAAATTAATGTTGATTTAACTAATGAAGCAGATTTACAAAAAAATCTTACTGATTTAGGAATCGATTCATTGAATGCTTTAAGCATTATTGTGAATTTAGAAGAAAAATTCAATATTCATATGGATGATCAAGAAATTGCTAAAATTAAAAATCTTCAAGAACTTATCAGTTTATTATCAAAAACAATTAATAACTAATTTTTTATCTTTTTATAGGGGTATAGTTCAATGGTAGAACGGCGGACTTCAAATCCGCGTGTTATGGGTTCAAGTCCTGTTACCCCTGCCACAAGCATAATATTAGTAACTTTTAATATAAGTTGCTAATATTTTTTATTCTTCCACAGCTTTGTAAAAATATTGCACAATATTTGAAATTCTTTTGCTTTCACAAGCAATATATAATAAATCACCAATTTCAATTTTTTGTACATTATTTCCAAATAAGATTCTATTTCCTCTTTTAATACAAAAAATATCAATAAAATCAAACTCATTTCTTACTTTTTGCATTAAAATTCCATCATCAAATTTATTTACAAAAACCTTTATTAAACTATATCCTTCACCAACAAATGAATCTTGAATATCAACTTGACTAGATAAATTTAATGATAATGCTGTAGCACTATTAATTTCAGGAGTAATTACACTAGTTGCACCAATATTTTTTAAAATCTTCATTTGTACACTACCTTTTGCATAAGCAATAATATTAGGTACATTTAATTCTTTTAAATTTGTACACACATAAATAGACACTTCAAAATCTCTTATTGCTACAACAACTGTATCTAAATCTTGAATAGCTAAAGATTTTAAAGCATTAATATTAGTTGCATCTGCTGCAACTGCTGTATCGAATTTATTGTTTAAACGATTAATAACTGCATCATCTTTATCAATTACAATTACATTTAAACCAAGATCTGTTAATTGTTTAGCGATTGATAAACCAAATGTGCTCATGCCAATTATACAAAAAGTCTTTTTTTTAGTCATTACTTAATTTAATCCTTAAGTGATATATTGATTATAATAAAAAAAGTTTTTAAGAACATGAGAAAGATGTATAAATTATAATTAAAATAATAAAGTTTTATGAATTTATCAAACTTAAAAAATGATTCTAAAAACAAAAATAACACAAATAACATTAATAAGGATAAATTGAAAAAAATTTTTAATAGATTCTTTAAACCAAATGTTTTTCAGTTTATCTTAATTTGATATTTAATTTTTGTTTTTGTTGGTGCTGGATTGTTAATGGCTCCTATATCAGTTAATTGAGGAACAGTTACAACACAAAATCACTATAACTTCATGAGTGCATTATTTACTGCAACAAGTGCTTTTAGTGATACTGGATTGGTTGTTACTCCAACAGATACTACTTTTAAACCTTTTGGACAAGTTGTTATTTTCTTTTTAATATTTGTTGGTGGAATTGGATTAATGGTAATTGTTTTGTTAATTTACAAAGCATTTTTTCCAAAGAGAAAACTAAGATTTAACATGATTGTATTGTTACAATCAGAAAGAGGAAGTGAAACTTTAAATGAAACAACTAAATTAATTGTTGCTGGAGTTATTTTTATCTTAATAATTAATTTAATTTGTTCATTGTTGTTAATGCTTTGTTTTTATTATATTCCTGCTTACACTCCAATTGATATGGGGGCAAATAAAATTTATAAAGATCCTTATTATTTAGGATTTAGTCATCATTATGAAAGAGTTTATCATAATTGATTGTGATCATTTTGAAATGCCCTTTTTGATTCTGTATCTTCATTAGATAATGCTGGTTTTACTTTATTTGGTGAATCTAGTATGAGTGCTTATAGAAATGGAATTGGTATCATTACACAATTTATCTTAATGTGTGAATGATTTATTGGTGGATTAGGATTTCCTGTAATTTATGAAATCTATAAATACTTTAAAGCAAAAAGAAGAAGATTATTATTTAAGTTTTCTTTATTTTCTAAATTATGTTTAATTGGATTTGTTAGTATTTTAATAATTTCAACATGTTTAGCATATATCTTTGCTTATACAGGACAAAGTCATGAAAATCCTTATTCAATTGTCAATGTAAAAAATTATGATAGTCAAGGAAAATTAAATACAGCATTTTCACCTTGAGGAGTTCATCCTATAGTGAATAAAAACTGAGCAATTTTTTGAAATTGTGCATCAACAAGAAGTGCTGGTTTTGATTCTTATAATTTAAATACTGATTCACAAAATTCCAAAATTTTATATTCAATTCTAATGTTTATTGGTTCTTCTCCAAGTTCAACTGGAGGAGGAATTAGAATTACAACATTTATGGTTGTATTATACAGTTTATTTGCAAAAATGAAAGGTAATGAAAAAATTAGTTTCTTTAAGAAACAATTAGGAGATTCAACACTTTGAGATAGTTTCTTAATCTTTTTATTTGGAATCTTATTAATTATTATTACTTCATTTGTTGTACATTTTACATATACAGGTAAATATGATAATTCTTTAAATGATTATATTAATGATATTTTTGTTGTAAGTTCTGCATTTGGTACTTGTGGTTTAGGATTAGGTACTTTAACAAATGACCTTGCTTGGGGAGGATTACTATTCTTAATCATCACCATGTTTATTGGACAATTAGGAATTAGTACTGCAATCTTATCTGTATCAAGAAAGAAAAATAAAGATGCTTTATATGATTGACCAGTTGAAGAAGTTAGGGTAGGGTAAATGACTAATCAAATTAATCAGCAAAATAATTCAAATAAAACAAATTCCTTAATAGATAAATATTTATTATTTTTTAAAAAAACTTTAAAATACTGGTTTTTAGCACTAATTATAAGTTCAATATTAATCTTTATTTTTATGTTTATTATTATTTTTCATCATAAAATTAGTGCTTCATTAAGTATTTTTGAATACTTAATGTTTAGTTTGAATTTAATAATTTCTAGTTTATTAATTTATGCTTCATATATATATAGCAATAAATCTTTTTGGTGTAATGTTGCATATTTAATTAGTTTAGTTTTTTTTCTTATTTTTATTATTCCAATTACTATTTATTTTCATGCAGAATTACAAAGCATCAGAATTAATGATACAACTAGTCAAATTACTCTTTATTTAACTCATAAAGAATATGTTTATACTGCTGTATCATTATGATTATGTTTTATTTTTAGTGGAATTTTAATAGCTAGTAGTATTACTGGATTTTATTTTGCTAGCAAAATTAGTAATAAACCTTGAAAAGTAAGAGTTGAAAATGAAAGAGTAATTTCTAAACCTAAAAATTAGTATTTATAAAGAAATTACATGCAAATCATGAAATTCTTATTTATTAGAATTTAACTTACTATTTAAAAATTGAATATATTCTTTAACTTGATCTTTTACTTCATCATGAAATAAAGATTCATCTAATATTGCTTTTATTAATCCAAATTTTGCTCCAGTATCATATCTTTCTCCAACAATATTACATGCATAAGCACTATGTTTTTTAATAATATTTTGTAATGCAGGAGTTAATTCAATCTCTCCTCTATCACTAGGTTCAAGTTTTTCAATTTCATTAAAAATAGTTGGTGGAAGAATATATCTACCAATTGCTGCATAATCACTTGGTGCATGATCAGGAGTTGGTTTTTCAACTATTCCTTTAATTTCAAAACTACTTAAATGATTATTTTCTAATTTAGTAGTTGGATTAACAATTCCATACTTTTTTGTATCTTCATGAAGAACATGTTGTACTCCAAGAACCATTTTTTTGGTTCTGTTATAAATATTAATGCATTGTTTTAAACCAGGAATGTTGTTTTTATTTCTATTTCTAATAATGTCATCTCCTAAAATTACAGCAAATGGTTCATCATTAATAAAAGATTTTGCACATAAAATTGCATCACCTAGACCTAAAGGATATTTTTGTCTTACATATTGAATATTTGCTAATTCAGTAACATCATTAATTGACTTTAATTCTTTAATTTTCTTTTTATTTAATAAATTTGTTTCAAGAGCAAAATTACTATCAAAATAATCAATTAAAGCATTTTTATTTGAACTTACAACAATTAAAATATCTTTAATTCCACTTTCAACAACTTCTTTTACAATATATTGAATTACAGGAACATCAACAATTGGAAGCATTTCTTTAGGAATTGATTTTGTAATTGGAAGAAATCTTGTTCCAAATCCTGCTGCAGGAATAATAGCTTTAGTAACTTTAGTTTTCATAAATAATCTACTTTTTTATATGTTTAATTTAATTATAGATAAAATTAAAACATGAAATGAATTATATTTGGTCTTGGAAATCCTGGTAAGGAATTTGATAATACTAGACATAATTTTGGTAAAAAATGTGTTGAAGATTTTGTACAAACAAATAATTTAGTTTGAAAAGCATTTAATTCTCATGGTGAATTTGTTAAATGAAATATTAATGAAAATGAAATTTATTTTTTAAAAACATCAACTTTATATATGAATGAATCTGGAATTTTTGTTAAAGAAGTTCTTGATTACTTTAAAGTTGAAGTTGAAAATGTCATTATTATTTATGATGAGTTAAATTTTGAATTAGGTGAAGTTAAATTAAAACTTTCTGGTAGTGCTGGTGGGCACAATGGTATGAAGGATGTTATTAAACATCTAAATACAATGGATATTAAAAGAATTAGATTAGGGATAACAAGACCTAATTATGATATTAAAGATTATGTATTAGCTAAATTTAATGAACATCAATTAAAAATTGTTAATGAAGTTGTAAACAAAGTAAAACAAATCATTGATGATTTTTCAAACTCATTTAATTTTTTGAAATTAATGAATAAATATAATACTTTATAAATGTTAAAAAAATTTCTTGTTGCTTGTTCAGGTGGTCCTGATTCTATTGCTTTATTAAATATGTATACAAAAAAACATTTAGTAAAAGCAGTAGTACACATTAACTATAACTATAGAAAGTCAAGCAAAAGAGATAAAGAAATTGTTAAAAAATTTTGTCATAAATATCATTTAAAACTATATTTAAAAACAATTAACAAGAAAATTTATCAAACTAATAAAATTAAAAATTTTGAAGCTTGAGCAAGAAAAAAAAGATATGATTTTTTTCTGCTTATTAGCAAATTAACAAATACTAAAAAAATTTTAATAGCACATCATTTAGATGATTTTATTGAAACATCTATTATGCAATTAAGAAAAAATCATTTTAGAAATTTTTATGGAATTAAACAAATCAATTACTATAAAAATTTGATGATTTATCGACCATTATTAAAAAAAATTGATAAAAATGAAATCTTAAATTATTGCAAAATTCATCAATTAAAATTTGGTATTGATGAAACTAATTTTGATTTAAATTATGAACGTAATTATATAAGATGAATATTAAGTAAAAATATTAACAAGAAACAAGAAATCTTACATTTAATAAATAATTTAAATACTGAATTAAAAAAGATAAATAAGAAAATAAATGTATTATATAAAGAATGAAAAAAAGTCTTTTTTAGTGTTGAATTTTTTAATAATTTAATATATCAAGAACAAACTTATTTAATAAAAAAATATTTATATTTAAATCATATTAAAAATCTTAGTTGAAATAAAATTAATAATATAATTCAATTCTTAAAAAATAATTTAAACCAAAAAAAAATAAGAATATCAAATAATAAGTTTTTAATAAAAAAAAGTAAAACTTTGAATAATAAGAAACTTCATATCTTGTATATCATTTAAAAATTAATAAAAATAAAAAAAATAAAATAAAGTAAAATAATAATATTAAAAAATTATGGAACATTCATCATCAATTTTATTTATCTTGTTTTTTCTAGTTCCTATTGGTATTATTATATTTATTGCTGTTAAAAAGAAAAAAAATACTTATAATACCACTCCTACTAAGCAAAAAAGAGATGAAGTTTGAAAAAGTATTAAATATTTTTTAAAACAACATAATGAACAAGGAAAAGAAATTATTGATTCTTATGTAGCAAAACGTAAGAATCAAGATTTTAGTGAATGAAAAAAACAAAATTTAGCATTATGAAATAACATGTCTAATGCACAAAGACAAGAAAAAAAGAATGAATTTAAAAAACATCCAAAAGAACTTTATGTAGTAGTTTTTACAACAAGAGATAGTAAAACTAAACAAGAAGATCAACCAAGAGCAATAGAATGTGAAATTATTTATGCTAAAACACAAAATCAAAGAGAAAAAGATTCAAGAAACATTGTCATTAATGGACAATTAGATTATGCAAAAGAAGCAGAATGAATTGATCCATTAAGAAAGAAAGATGAAGCTAAATTAATTAAAGAAGAAAAAAGACAAGCAAAAAGAGAACAAAAAAGAGCTGAAAAACTTCAAAAGAAAGCAGCAAAAAATCGTGTTAATCCAAAATAAATAATAAGATTTTTTAATAAGTTAAATAAAAATGATTCAATATTTAAAAAAATATTGCATTTTTTAGTATATTTACAAGTAAGACAAAAATAAAGTTAAATATTTTATATTATAAACAAGGAAGTGAAATTTGGATAAAAATTCAAATTTCATATTTTTATTATAATTGATTTTTATATTGAACTGGAATCATTCAAAATTTAGACATGAACATGAGATTTGGATAAAAATAACTTTAAACAAGAGGGATTATGGTGCATTTGTATCAAAACAATTAAAACAAAATGAGTGAATTGAACTATTAATCTATATTAATCAAATAACTGTAAAAATCTATGAATTAAATATGCAAAATACAAAACAGTTACTAATCCAACAAAATGATGTTTTAAACAAAAATACAAAAATTGAGATTAATAACTTAGTATTAAGAGATTATTATAATAAAAATCATGAACATGAAATAATTGCAACAGATGTAACTTATCTGTCAGAAACTTGAGTTGCTAAACAAAATCATCTTTATCTTTTAGTAACAATCAGTCACAAAACTAAAAAAATAGGGACAGTTTCAAACTTTAAGGACTTCATAATTTAGTGCTTTTCTTTTCAAAAAATTATGATCAATGACAACCAACAAAGGTTGTCTTTTTTTATGTTTTATTTAACAACTTCAGAAAAAGAAAAGAAAGGAGGTAAATGCAGATCATATTTTATGAAAATTTAGATTTGTAATTCTATAAAAGCAAAAAAATAAAAATTAAGGAGAATACAAATAATGCAAGAAAAAATTGAAGAACTTTTTCAATATCCAGAAGACATAACAAAAGAATTCAAAAATCTAAATGATAAAGAGTTAAGAAAATGAAAATTAGTAGTTTTAGATTTAAATAAAGAATTAAAAGAATATCCAGAAAGAGTTGCTGATCTTGATGATGCAATTAAGTTAAAAGAATTAATAGCACAAGCATTAGGGGAAGAAACTATAGATAGAATAGAAAGTGATGATCAAGTATTGTTTGATCAAGAAATAATTGGAAATTATATTAAAGAAAAAATAGATGAAGCAAGTAATGAAAATGAAAGTATTACTTATGCATTAACTTGTTGTGGTTTATTTGATGATGATAAAAATTTAAGAAACTATATTGATGATGAAACTGCAGTTTTTAAAATTGAACAAACTGGA
>JAGBPV010000028.1 GCA_017633195.1 bacterium | reverse complement strand
CAAAATTATCTATGAATAATGATACAAACTTAGTCATAGATTCATTTAAATTGATTAAGAATAAACCAATAAATGCAAGAGTGCATTCTGATCATACAACATGTTATTCATTTTCTGAATTTATTAAAATGTTAAAGGAATTTAATTGAAGACAATCAATATTTAGATTCTGACATTCTCTTGATAACAAAGGATTTGAATTCTCATTTAGTATTTTAAAACTGAACTTATTATAAATTAAAAATTAAGCAAATGACATTCAACGAATTGGAAAATGAAATTGATGATTTCATTCATTGTTACAATAATATAAGAATTCAAGAAAAGTTGAGTTGAATGACACTTACACAATATAGAAATCATTTACAATAATAAAAACATGACATTTGAGTTTTTGTCTCAAATCTCATGTCTATGTTTATTTTTTATTTTTCAGTCATCTTTGGGTCAACTGAAACAGAAACACTAGATGAATTAGAGGATGAATCATTATTATTTGAACTGCTTGAAGATATAGTTGTTCCAGAATTAGGAGTATTATTTATTTTGATTGTTAATGGATTAGAGCTAAAAGTAGCATCTTGATAATATGAATTATTTATATTTGCTTTAGTTGGAACATAAGTATAAATAACAATTATTGTAATTGTATTTACTAACAATACTCCTGTAGTTGCAGATGTTGAAAGTGGAGAAGAATAATTTCCATTTTGAATTCAAGTATAATTCCAACTTCCATTCGCTATACAATTATTAATCACACTTGTAAGTGTTACATAACATGCACAACTAAATGCATGAATACTAGAGTTAGATGTTGCAGTAACAATAATTGTTGGAGCAATTATATCAATTTTAATTGATTTACTAATTCAACTATTACTTTCTGATTTTACAATAACTCTAAATTGGCTTGACTTTATTGCACTAATATTTAAAGTACTATTATTGGATGTTTTATCATAATCAACTCAATTATTACTTTGTTCATTATAATACTGTCATGTTTATGAATAATTACCATTAGATAAATCAACATTTTCTCCAATAGCATTAATAGTAACATTACTTCCAAATTCAAGTGAATCATTTGATGTTCAAGCATTATTACTTGTAGTTCCTCATTGAATTATTTGATTATTTTTATTTTTAGCTTGTGCAGTTAAATTAATACTACTATAATTAATTAAAATAACAATTGCTGTGCTTTTTAAACTAAAATCAATTAAACTATTACTAATAACTAAATAATATAAACCAGTAGTAGTTGAATTTAACACAAAAGATAAACTGCATGTATTAATTCCTGAATATATACTGCTTGAAGTAATTTTATTTCCATTTGGATCTATTCATGTATAAGTTCAACTACTAGCAATAGTATTTTCATAAACATTATTATTTGATAAACTGATTGTTACATTACTTCCATTAATAAAACTATTACTTACTATATCATTTGCTTGAGCAGTTAAAACTAAAGGTGGATTAATACATTCTAAATTAAGAATATTTGAAGTTGCAATAATATTGTTGTTATTTAATAAAACTAATCTATAAGTATTAGATTTAGTAATAATAAAACTATAATTACTACTTGTTGAACTTGATGCTTCATAATTAGTAATATCTGGCGCATTTATTCAGCTTGAATTATTTAAATACTGTCATTGATATTTAATACTTTTGCCTAATTCATTACTATTAATATTAGTTATTGAAGAAGTTAAATTAATCTTTTTACCAAAATTAATTTGATTAGTAGATGAATTAGAAGAAGAAATTGTTATTACTGGTTGATTAATATGAATAGTAATTGTATTTGATACCACTTTATAATTAGACAAAGTTTTACAAGTAATTACTAAATAATATTGATAAGTTCCAACTTGTAAATTCTTGGGAAGATAAGTTATATTATTAGAAACTATTTGATTATTTTCATATCAAGTATAAATTAAATCAGATGGATTAATATTATATGGACTTTTTCATGTTGAATCATTTTCATTAATACTTAACTCACTAATGCTTTGACCATAATCATAAGTATTATCATTGCTTATATTTGCATTAGTAATACTTAAAGTTGCATTATTATAACTAATTGCAATAGAATTTGATGTAACTTCATCAATATTATTATTTGAATTAGTTGCAACTAATTCAATTACATAAGAACTAATGCAGTTATAAATTGTTAATGTTTCAGTATTATTAATTGTTTCATGATATTCATTACTATTTAGTACTTCATCTAAATTAACATAACTTTTAGTTTTATTGTCCATTATTTTTCAGATAAAAGTTCAATTAGATGGATTAAAACCATTATTATTTGCATTAATTGTTACATCTTGTCCATAAATTGGAATCTTTGAATCTTGTAAGATGATGCTTCTTGGATTTTGATTTAATGTAACAGTAAATGCATTAGAATATAAGAACACATTATCAACATTTATTACTAGTTTATAAGTACCTTGCTTAACATTTATATTTGGAATAGTATTTGATGTTATAGTTTGTCAGTTACTAGATATACCATTTCATTGATTTGTAATTTCATCATAACTTAATCATTGATAAAGTTTATTTTCATATCAGTTTGCATTTTCTTTAGATGGAATAAATGTTAAATTGATCATATTTCCTTGATTAATTATTGTACTTGAAGTATTAAAATCACTTCCATCTTTTATACCAATAGTGATTATTGGATTAATAACAAGAATTTGCACAACATTACTTTTGATACTATATTGCAAAATATTATTTTTTAATACATTAATCATTAAATAATAT
>JAGBPV010000027.1 GCA_017633195.1 bacterium | reverse complement strand
TCTCATTAAATTCTGTATAACTTTTACCATAATTTTGATTTTTTATTATTTACTCTTAGATTTATAAAAGTATCATCTATATCAATGAAAATAAATTGGAATAATTCAGGATTAATAATGAAACTGGTATAATCATTAATAGTGTTTGTCTTTTAATTAAGTTATGAATAGTGCATGTTGAAAATTCGTTTCTATATGCTTTTCTTACTTGGTTAAAAGTCATTTTATTTTTAGCAACCATTTCAAACATATATTGTTTTCTTCATTAGTAATATGTTGATATTTTTCTATTTTTAATTTTTCATCTAATAAACACTTATATTTTTTTATCAATTCTATCAAAGTAATATCTTCTATTGATATGTATTGAATTATTTTGATACAAAATTTACTTTTTTCTTTTTGAAACAAGTTTGAACTGTTTCTTATCAAAATTCAAATATAATTCACAATCTTTTTTCTCTAATAACCCACGTAATACTTTTTGATTTTCATCTTCTATATTTGGCAAATTTACCATGTTTTGTTTTCCTTTCTACAAATAAAAATAATTATAAAAAATGACAACTTTTTTAGTTGCCATTTAAGATAACTTTTAGAGAAATATACAAATTTTAATGTCTCCCAACTTTTTTAGTTGTCATTAAATTAGTCTTTCCCACAAAAATAAAAATCCTTCAAACAATTTGTAAGATATGGTATTAGTAATTCTAAAATGATGCTTAATATTGTAGAGAATGTTAGTGTACTACTTCCACTTATTAAAATTCAAAATGAAATTGTAAATATCTTAGATCAATTCAATGATTTAACTAACTCAATCTTTTTAGGTTTGCCGAAAGAAATTGAATTAATAAAACAACAATATTAGTATTATAGAAACAAATTACTTACATTTAAAGAATTAGAAAAATAAATTAATCATTAGAACTTAAATCACTAAGAAGATTTTGTAAATCTAATATATTATTGTTTGTATAATTGATTATTTTTTTAGAACCAAAAACACTGCTGTTTATTTGCAATTGAGATTTTAATGCATCAAAAGAAGGTAAAATACTTTTAATAGCATTTATTACATCTTTAGAATTAGATGGTCTAAAAAAACCTAAGTTACCAATATAGTTTTGATAAATATTTTCATTTAATTTATTATAAGTTTCTACAAAGGCTGCAAATACATCAGAACTTATTGCACAACTAACTGCAACATTTGCTAAAAGAAATATAGGAATAAAAATCGCAAGATTTAAATTTATTCATGCAATAATACATATTAATATTGATACAACAAGTGCTGTTGCACCAAGAGCAATTTTTTGATGTTGAATATTTTTTATAAAATAATTTAACTCATAAGTAGAATTTATTATTATTTGACTAATTTGATTATTAACATTATTAAGACTTATTGAATTATAACTGTAATTAATATTAAAACTACTAATATATTGATGTTTAGATTTATATAAATAATTGATAATTAAGTCATGTTCATTATTTACTAAATAAAAATTTAGTAATGACTGATTTAATGAAATCTTAGTTAATTTAGTTTTTATATCATTAGAACTAATATTGTTTGATTTAATATTACTTATTGGTTGATCTTTAGTATTACTAATAATATTATTTACAGTAACATAATTATTAGAATTGTTTGCACATAAACCAAAAATTGATAATGTAAATCCAAAGATTCCAATACCTCAAAGAAGCATATTTTTTCATCTTTTATTTTTTGGTTTAGATTTATCATCTTTTTTAAAAATATTTTTTCATTTAAACATTAATTTATTTCTCCATTTTAATGAGAACTGTTTCATGTTAAAATTTGACTATTAACATTTTCTAGCTGATCTAAAGTATTATTTAATTCATTAATAGCATTATTTACACCAATTACTCAAGTATATTGTTCTAAATTACTAATGGAATTTTGAATTCTATTTTCTATAATAGTAATCAAGTTTTGTGTTTGTGATAAATTTTTGGAATCAACTAGTGAAATTTGTAAATTTCCTAAATTACTTTCAATAGTAGAAATCGAATTATTTACTGAATGAATTATGTATGAAAAAGTTGCACATATTCCAGCAAAAATAATACCAACCGCTATTGCTACACTTGCAGTAGTTCCAAGATCTAATGTACTTAAAAATCCTAAAAATCCTGAAACAATACCACCAATTCCTGCTAATGTATCCTTTTCAATAGATAATTGACTTGAAAGATTTGATAAGTCACTAATTATATCATTTAGTGATACTATTGCATTTGAAACAATATTCTGATTATTATTGTTATTAATATTATCTTGATTTGTATTTTTTGGAATTGGTATTAATTCATAATGATAACCATAATTGGTGTGAATTAAAGGACCTAATTTATATCCTGATTGTGGACATAATCAAAAATTAATATCTTTATAATCTTGATTTAATAAATTTAAATATTTAAGATAATATTTTTTACTCAAATTAATATTTTTTGTAAAGACTTCTCTTTGACTAATTGCCAAATCATGTTTTTGTCTTTGATTTGATAAATTTATTAATTCTCTATTTAATTTCTGCTTCTTTAGATTTATATTTTCTTTATCATTTATTTTTGTATGATTATTCTGATTTATATATCTATTAAAAATATAAGTATGTTCATTATTTGATGTAGCAAGTGTAATTCCAATAGATGTTGTTATGCTGAATGAGATTGCAATTAATAATATCCTTTGAGCTATTTTTTGCTTTTGTTCTTTATTCATATTTTTCTTTCTTTTTTAACAATTTATTGTTATTTCTTTTGATAAAAAAGAAAAGAAATATTTCAAGAAATTATTGTAGTTGACTAAATCAAAAGCAATAACACAATTATTATATGGTAAAAAATTAGAAATAAAAATATGCAATTTTAATAAAGACTGTTTATTTAAATCTAATGTTTTAGTTTAAGACACTAATTTTCTAATAAATTGTGTATTCAGTTAATATATTTTTGATAATCAATACTAATAAATTTTCAACAATTTAATCTATCATTTCATTTTAATTATTTAAACATAAAAAATATGTTCTAGTTTATCAAATTTGTTTGTAATCTAAAAGTATAATTTAATGAAATTAGTATTATAAAAAATAATAAAACTAGAAGATATCTTTTAAATATCCCCATTTTATTATTAATGTTATTTATTAAATATTTGGGGAGACTTTCATTTTTCTTGAATTCTTATATTATTGTAATAATTGATGAAATTTGGAATTTCACTTTTCAAATTTTTGAATGGCATTTTTTACTATTTAAGTTATATATTAGTTTAGTTGTTAAAATACTAAATCAGAATTCAAATTCTTTATTATCAAATGCATTTCTTACTCTAGATATTGAGTGAGTTCAATGATGTTTTTTAAGTATTTCATTAAAAATTGAAGATATATACACCATGATCTGAATGTACTATTACATTTTTAGCCTTATTTTTTATTGAATCAAAATAATCAATAATTAATTTAACATCATTATTCATTGATAATTTTGCACCTAATATTTCTTTTGTTTTGTGACTGATTGTTTCTTAAGGATAAAGATGATTTTGTTTAGCATCTCAAGTTTCTAGCAGATAAGTTACATCTATTACAATTATTTGATGCTCAAGATTTTTATTATCAAATCTCTTAATACTAAGTTATTAATCTCAACTTTTGTATTTTTAAGTTCTTTGATCTCTTTTTGGTATTCTAATACTACAAAATAGCCCAAGTTCATTCATAATTCTACCAACTTGTCTATCAGAAATCTTATATTCAAATCTTTTTAACATGATTTCTGAAATACGTTTTCTTCCAATTTTTGAATTATGTTCAATAAAAATATCATGAATTCTATTTATCAATAATTTTCTTTTTGAATCATCTTTAATAACTTTAGGTTTATTGTTTCTAATCTTACAAATTGTAGATTTTGATAGGTTCAAAATCTTAGCTATTTTTCTTGATGATAATTTACTCTTTTCGCTTCTATCCTTAATTTTTTGTATTGCTTTTTCATCTCCTTCTTCAACTAATTCATTCATTATTTTGAAAAACTCATCAATACCTATATCTTCAGCTAATTCATTTCAAATTTCTATTTTGTCTTGTGTATTTTTTGGTCTTCCAATTTTTCTTTTATTACTAGATTTTTTATCAGTCATTGATATTAGTGTGTTCATCTTTCTATTACTCTTTATACATTTCTTATATTTTAACTTAAAAAAGTTTTAATTGAATTGGTTATTTTCTTATAATTTGCATATTTTATTCATACATTTTGCAAATTTGATGTTTCATAAATTTGAAATCATTCTATTCATTCATCTGATTTTAATTGTTTAAACATAAAAAAACAAAAAGTCCTTTCTTATTAATGACTTTTTCTCCATTTACATTTTCCAATTTTAAAACTCATAATTTTTTAGCACTTATTATTTAGATTGCAAATGTATAAATTATATGAATTTTATTCTTAATATTTTAAGCAAAAAAAGTTTTTTATGATGAAATCTTTTTTATAAAAAGTAATAACTTTTTAAGAATTTATTCCAATTAAATATTTCATTAAATTATATATAACTTTTACCATATTTTTGATTTCTTATCGTGTTTAGATATTGGAGGAATAAAAAGATGATTTATATTGTAGGAAAAGTTACTTATATAGCAAAGAATTATATTTATTTAGAAACAAATTTTATGGGTAGAAAGGTTTTAACAAAAGAAAATGAAAACGTTTCACTAAACAAAATTATGAAGTTTTATACTTCACAAATTGTTGTTGAAACTAGTAAAGGTCAAAGTTTTGAGCAGATTTATGGATTTTTAAATTTTAGTGATTTTGTGTTGTTTAATAAATTAATAACATTACCTTCAATTGGTCCAAAAACTGCAATTAATTTATTAAGCAATAATAGCGAATTAATTACAAAATTAATAACTAATAAGGATTTAAAAGGATTAAGTGCATTAAAAGGAATTAGTGAAAAAGTAGCAAAAGTAATCATTAGTAATTTAAGTGATTTATTTTATTCTGTATCAAGTTATGATGATAAAGAATTAAAAGTAAATCAAAATTCTAATAAAAATGAACTTACAAAAAATGAAGTAAGTAATGAAGTAATTGTTGATGAGAAGAAGTTTATTGAAATTATTGATTCATTAAGATCATTAGGATATAGTAAAGATGAAATTGAATATGGCATTAATAAGTTAGATGAAAATAAATATAATGAATTTAATGTTGAAGATATCTTAGCAGATATTATTAAAAATATTTCATCATTAAAGTTTAATTAAAATGAATGAAATTAGACCTAAACACTTTAATGAATTTATTGGACAAGAAAATTTAATTGAAATTCTTAAAGTTTATTGTGATGTTGCAATTAAACAAAACAAAGCTTTAAAACATTTATTATTTTATGGTTTACCAGGAACTGGAAAAACTAGTTTAGGATTTT
>JAGBPV010000026.1 GCA_017633195.1 bacterium | reverse complement strand
GAACTTGGTGAATTAACTTATACTGCAGCATCAATTGCAGCAGGAATTAGTGTAACTTATCCAAAGACTGGAGTTTCATTAACTAATGATGAAGCTGGACAAATTCCAAATGTTACATTAAGTTATAACGGAATTGCTTTAGAAAATACAAGTAAAACAAGTGATTTTACATTAACAGGATTTGAAAAATCTACTAATACAAATGATTCTTCTGTTGTAAGTAAAATAGAATCACTGATAAATCAAAACATTAATATTGTTGGATTTGATAATCAAACTGCTGCTAACACACTATTAATTAATTCATCAGGACTAATTACTGCAATTAAGACAGCAATTAATAAAGAAATTTCAACAGGTTTAAATAATGGTAATTTAACTATTAATGGAATAACTTATACTGTTAGTGATATTTTAAATAATATTAGTGTTGCATTACCTGCTGGTGTTTTACTAGTTCAAGATGAAAATGGACAAATGCCTAATGTTACATTAAAATACAATGAAACAGTATTATCAAATAGTAAAACTAATACATATACTGTTACTGGATTTGAACAAGTAACTAGACAAGTTATTGGAACCACTCCAATGCCACCTAATTCAACAGGTAAAGTTTCTAATGAACAAATTGCTGCAGCATTAGAAAGTTTATTAAATCAAACAATAGAAATTAGTGGATTTAATGAAGTTTCAGCAATTTATGCATTAAATAATGATCAAACATCACTAGTAAATGCAATTACATCTTACATTTCAAATCAAATTCAGACAAATGGAAGTAAATATAATTTTGAAGATTTAAATATTACAACAAGTCAAATTATTAAAAATATAAAAGTTATATTACCTTCAACAATTAGTTTATCTAATAACATAAATGCTGAAATCCCAAATGTTTTATTAGTTTATAATGGCATTTTATTAAAAAATAGTATTTCTTCAAAATACATTATTCAAGGATTTGATCAATCAACTGCTTCAAAAACTAATAGTAATGAAAACAGAAATACTGATATAACAAATGAACTAGATTCATTATTAAATCAAGATATAAATATTGTTGGATTCACTAATATCACTGCTGCAGATGCATTATTAAATAGTAATGAAAATAATTTAATAGAATCAATTAAAGCAGCAGTTATAAAACAAATTTCAAGTCTAATCAATGACTTTATATTTGCTGGTATAAGTTATACAACTAGTGATATTTTATCTAATTTAAGTATTAATTTACCTTCATCTATCACCACAAATGATGATGAAAATGCACAAATTCCTGGTGTACAAATTTTATATAATGGAAATGTATTAACTAATTCTAGTTCTAGTGATAATTCTACATTTACTATTAAAGGTTTTGAAATTACATCTATTGATGATATTGGAACTGCTCCAATTCCTTCTACTAGTTCAAATACATCAACAAGTAGAAATGAACTAATTGCTAATAGTATTTCAAGTTATTTAAATCAATCTATTTCACTACCTGATTATTCAAATACTACTGCAGCAATAGCTTTATTAAATCCTAATAATTTAATAATTGCTATTAAAAAAGCAATTGAAAGTGAACTTCAAAATTCTAAATTTGATTTAACAGTTGATCTAGTAACTTATACATTAAGTAATATTATTAATAATTTAACTATTCAATTACCAAGTGGAATTAGTATTAGTGATGATACAACTTCACAAATTCCAGGTGTAGAAATTTCATATAATGGTAATTTATTAAAAAATTCTGAAAGTTCAACATTCATTATTAATGGTTTTCAAACTACAACAGCTGCAAATATTGGAACAACTTCAATTACAATAAATAATTTAAACAGTACTTCATCATTACAAGTATCAACTAGAAATCAAATTATTGCAAATCTTCTTGGCAATTTATTAAATGAAAATATTAGTCTAAGTAGTTATAGCAGTATGTCTGCTGCAGATGCATTATCAAATTCTACAAGTTTAACTAGTTCAATCAATGCATTTTTGATTCAAGAAATTTCAAGTTCAAATATTAATTTGAATATTGGTGGAATTATATATACTGCAAGTGATATTGTAAAAAATATTACAATTTCCTTTCCACAAAATACAGCTTGATCTAATGCAGCTTTAACTAATTCTATATCATTAACTGATGATGAAAATGGTGTTATTCCACAAGTTAAATTAAGTTACAATAGTATTTTATTAAACAATAATCAAAATACTTGAACTTTTAAAATTACAGGTTTTAAACAACAATCATTACAAGAAGTTTATTCAAGTTCTGTTTTAAATTCAAGTGAAAATATTACAATAGCAAAATACATTGCAAATATTTTTAATGGTTCTATTAATTATGCTCCTTTATCATTTTCAAATCTTATTGTTTCTGGATACAACGCAACAACAGCAGCTGATGCATTATCTAATGTTTCTGAATTAAAAAATGCTATTAGTAATGCATTTTTAAAAATGTGATTATCAATTTTTTCAGATAATCATTTTAACTTTATTGTTAATGCTATTGCTTTTAATGCAAATGATTTTATTAGTCAATTAGATGTAATTTTACCTTCAGATATTACTTTACAAGATGATTTAATTGGACAAATACCAGTTCAATTAGAATTTGATGGAACATTATTACAAAATAATGGTACTAATAAAAATACATTTATTGTTCAAGGATTTAAACAAACAACCAAAGAAGCTGTTGGACAAACTATTATTTCTTCAAGTAATTCAAGTAATACTACTTCATCTTCTAATACATCATCAACAACATCACAAGACATCAATGAATTAATTGCAAATAAATTATCTAATTTACTAAACGCAACTATTAATGTTGCTGTTTTAAATAATATTACTGCTGCAACAGCAATAACTAACATAACAAATTTAGTTATTACTGTTATAAATGAAATTAAAAGCCAAATAAGTAGCAGTACATTTATTTTCAATAATATTATTTTTTCTACACAAGATATTTGTAATAATATAGCAGTTTATTTACCACCATCAATTACATTAACAAATGATGAAAATGGTGTGATTGATGGAGTATCTTTACAATACAATGGTATTACATTACAAAATTTAAAAAAAATAGAGTCATTTACTATTACTGGATTTAAACAAGTCACATTCAAAGAAATCGGAAATACAGATGTACCTACACAAACTCCAACACCAAATGGAGAATCTTCAAGTACTGATTCAAAAATGGCTAGTCAAATTGGTAGTATTTTATCTACAACAATTGCTCTTAGTGAATACAGTAATGTTACTGCTTCTAATGCGTTATTAAATTGATCAACATTAATTGTAAATATTGGATTTGTACTTCAAGAAGAATTAAAAAATTCAGATCAAAGTTTTGTTTATAATGGAACAACATTTACTGCTTCTGAAATAATAAGTGCACTGTCAATTTCTCTTCCTAGTAGTATTACTACAACTAATGATACAGATGGAGAAATTCCTAATATTAAGTTATATTATGAAAATGTTTTATTAACAAGTAAAACTGGTTCATCAACCTTTACAGCAACTGGATTTCAATCATCAGAAAGTAATGATTTAGGAACAACACCAGTTCCTAATCCTTTACCAATACCTTTCAAAAATCCTGCTCCAACTAATGTTACAAGTAGAGATGAATTAATTGCAAAGAAATTAGATGGTATATTGAATAGTGTAATTACTATTAAAAATTTTCAAGACATTACTGCAGCTGATGCATTAGGAGAATTGTATAGTAGTAGTACTACTATTAATTTATCTAGTGCAATTAAAGATGCTATAATGCTTGTCTTAACAAGTAATGATAAAACTGCAGCAGGATTTAATGAAGATTTTATAAATTACAGTATTGAACAAATTATAAGTAATATCAATGTGATTTTACCAAGTTTTATTTCATATGAAAATGATACAAATGGATTACTAACAGGTGTTGTTTTACAATTTGCTAATATTAGATTAATGAGTACACAAAATACATTTACTTTCACCATCAGTGGATTTAAAGATGCAGTACTTAATTCAACAATTCCATTAACATCTCAAGGACAAGAAATAAATTCAGGTTCAACACAAGGTTCAATTAAAAACACAGCACAAACAACTTCAAGTACAGCATATTGACAACTTAAGAGAAATATGAGTATTTCTAATACCATTGAATTAATGTTACAAAATGGTATTAATATTAGTGGATATGACAATATAACTGCTGCTAATGCTTTATTAAATTCTTCTACTTTAATAACTGCAATTAAAAATACAATCTTATCAAAATTAAACCAAATAAATTTAAATTTTTTAGGTGTTTGTTATAGTGCAAAAGATATCTTAGCTGGTATTAATATTGAATTACCAAAATCAATTTCATTATTAGATGCATTGACAGGACAAATTTCTGGTGTAATAATGTCATATTATGGAGTTCAAATTAATACATCATCAAATCCTTCATTCACAATTTTTGGTTTTTCAACTACTACAAAACAAAATATTTTAAATTCAATTGTATCAACTTCTAATAATGAAAATTTATCTAGAAGCGATTTGATTCTTACTAAATTAGCTGGTTTATTAAAACAAACTATAGCAATTAATAATTATAGTAATGTTACTGCAGTAGATGTATTAAATGATTCTTCTAGTTTAACAATTTCTATATTGAATGCTATAGAAAGTGAAATTTCTTCAACTTCATTTATTATTGGAGATATAAACTATACAACAAATGAAATTCTTAATGATTTAACTATTACTTTACCAAAATCAATTTCATTATCAGATGCTTTAAATGGAGAAATTTCAGATGTACAAATTTCATTTAATACTAATGTAATTTCATTATCAAATAATGAAACTAATTCATTTGTTATTTCAGGATTTGAAGCAGCATCTGCAACTAATATAGGAAATAGTATTGTATTAAATTCAAATGGAACAACATCTTCTATTAATCAAGAAATTGCAAATATTTTAGATAATTTATTAAATCAAAATATCAATGTTTCTACATATGATTCATTCAATACTATCACTGCAGCAGACGCTTTAGATAATTCTGCAAAACTAAATAGTGCAATTATTAATGCTATTGAAGCAGAAATTTCAAGTCCAATAATTGTTGCAAAAGTTAGTTATACTGCTAGTGAAATTGCAAATAATATTACAGTTACTTTACCTTCAACTATTAGTTTAATTGATTATGAAAATTCACAAATTCCAAATGTTTCATTAAATTATGCAGGTATTTTATTATCAAATTCTGCAAATAAATCAACTTTCACCATTACTGGTTTTGAACAATTAAATTCTTTAAGTTCTGAAAATGAATGATACAGTAGTGAAAGTACAAACAATCAATGAGAAACTGTATTTCAAAATTTATCAAATTATATCTTTAACAATTCAGTTATTAATATAAATGGATATAGTAATATTACTGCACAAAATGCACTTTTAATTTCATCAAATTTAATTAATGCAATAAAGAATCAAATATATTTTCAAATATTAAATTCTCTTAACAAATTTGTAATTAATCATGTTGCTTGAACAGCACAAGAAATTCTTCATAATTTAAAAATTGTTTTACCAACTCAAGTATCTTCAATAGATAATGAACAAGGAGAAATTTCTGGTGTTGAAATATATTATGGTTTTGCTGGTATTAATGAAAACAGTGCATTTCCAACAAATACTTCATATAAAGAATTTACAAGTTCATCTGGTTTTACTATTAAAGGATTTTTAATTGCTTCAGTTGAAAATTCAAGTTATGCAAATAGAAATAATACACTAGCAGATGATTTAAATACTGCTAATGTAATAAGTCAAGAAATTACTTTATCAAACTACAGTACTACTACAGCACAATCTGCTTTAAATAATCAAACTCAACTAATTTCATCAATTAAGAATGTATTATCACAACAAATTAGTGAATATATTAAGAATAATCTTACTACTATTGCTGAAATTTCAGATTATGATGTATATTACAATGTATCTCAAATTTTAGCTGGAATAACTATTATTTTACCTTCATATATTTCTTTAACTGATGCTGAAAATGGAGTAATAAATAATGTGTTGATTCAATATGAAGGCATTAATTTAACTAATAAAGATGGTTCAACATTCACTTTAAGTGGATTTGAAACAACAAGTTCAAGTAATATTGGAAAATCTAATACTCCAACAATTAATTCCCAAATTGCTAATAAATTAAGTAGTTTATTAAGTCAATATATAAATGTTCAATATTGATTTAATAATATGACTGCTTCACAAGCATTAATACAAAGTGCTAATTTAGGATTACAAACTAATACTATAGTTGAAGCATCAACAAGTACTTCTTCTTCTATAACTTTACAACAAGCAATTATAGATTTTTTGCAAAATGAAATTAATAATTCAAATATAAATTTTGTATTTAACAATGTTTCTTATTCAGTTAGTGATATTTTAAAAAATATTTCAATAAATTTACCAACTTCTATTTCTTCATTAAATAATCAAAATGCACAAATTCCTAATGTGACATTATCATATAATTCAATTCAATTAATAAATACAAGTGGAACTTCAAATTTTATTGTTGATGGTTTTAGTTCAATCAGTGCACTTCAAACTGGTACGAATTACAATAGATATAAAACTATTGCTTCAACATTAGATTCTTTATTAAATCAAATTATTGATGTATCAAGTTATGATTCAATGAGTTCATATACTGCAATTGATGCATTAAATAATGAAAATAATGCTTTACAAGATGCAATTAGAAGTGTAATTAAAGCTGAAATTATTGCTTCTAAAGATCAATTTATTATTTCTGATATTGCATATTCAATTTCTGAAATTGTGAATGCAATTACAATTAAATTACCAAGCAATATCTCATTAACAAATAATGTAAATGCACAAATTCCTGGTGTAACTTTATGATTGTTTAATCTTATTCAATTAACACCAAATACTAATTCATCTGCAAATTCCTCCTCTGGATCAACACCAACACCATTTATTAATTTATCTGCAAATTCTGGATCAAATACAACTTCTTCTGATGATTCACAAACTAACAATACATTTACTGTTACTGGTTTTAAGACTACAACAATTAATCAAACTATAAGTAATAGTAATTCAAGTCAAAAAATTGCAAATTTATTAGATTCATTATTATCTCAAAATATAAATGTATCAACTTGATTTGCTAATGCTACTGCAGCAGAAGCATTATTAACTAATAATAATTTAATTTCATCAACTATAATCTTATCTTCATCAGATCAATCAGTTTCTTTAAATCAAGCTATTCTTGATGTTATAGAAAATGAAATTTCTAATAAATATAATAATGGTTTTGTAATTAATGGCATTTTGTATACTGCATCTGAAATTATTGATACAATCATGATTAATTTGCCAAGTAGCATCACATTATCAGATAATGAAAATGCACAAATTCCAAATGTTACATTATTTTATAATTCTATCCAATTACAAAATACAAGTTCACAATCTTCATATCCAAATACATTATTTATTGTTACAGGATTTACAGATGCAACATCTATTTCAACAGGAACTAATTACAATAGAAATCAAAGTATCATCAAAGAATTAGATTCATTATTAAACAATACTATTGATGTTTATTCTTATGAATCAATGAATACTTTAACTGCAATTGATGCATTATCAAATAGTAATCAATCAAATTTAATAACTGCAATTAAAGATGCTTTATCATTTGAATTATCAAATGATACGAATAAGTTCATTTTTGATGATATCGCTTATTCTATTTCACAAATCATTAGTGCTATTAGTGTTAAATTACCTTCAAGTATTTCATTACAAAATAATCTTAATGGTCAAATTATTCCAGTTTCATTATTATATAATTCATCAGAATTATCAAATACAAGTAACACTACATCATTTAGTGTTATTGGTTTTGCTGATTCAACAATTTCTCAAATTGAAAATAGTAATAGAAATAATGCAGTTGCAAAATTATTAGATTCATTATTAAGTAAAAATATTAATGTTTCAAATTGAATAGGACAAGATAGTGCTGTTGAAGCATTACAAACAGATATTGATATTCCATTAACAACAACTATTAATACTCAAGTAACATTAAAAGAAGCAATTCTTGATGCAATCAAAATGGAAATTGCTAATAGTAATGGTTATACCATAAACAACATTATATATGATGTATCACAAATTATTAGTGGTATAACAATGACAATACCATCAAATATTTCATTACAAGATAATGAAAAAGCAATTATTCCTGGAATTACACTATTTTATAATTCCATACAATTATCAAATACAAGCAGTAATTTATTTAATGCAACTGGATTTACTATTCAAACTGCTGCTCAAACAGGTATAAATGAAAGAAGAAATGAAAAAATAGCAAATGAATTAGATTCATTCTTGCAACAAAATATTGATGTTTCAACATGATTGGGTGATTATACTGCAGCACAAGCATTATTACTTCCAACAACATCAACTATTACTTTAAATCAAGCAATTTTAGATGCAATAAAAGCTGAAATTATTGCAAATTATAGTAATGGTTTTAATATTGAAAACATTACTTATACAGCAGCTGAAATAATTACTGGTATTAATATTAAATTACCAGCAAGTATTTCATTAACAAATAATGAAGCTGGATTAATTCCAAATGTGGAATTATATTACAATACTTATCAATTAGATAATGTTACAAACTATTCATTATTTTTTAATATTACTGGATTCAAAGAAGCAACAGCTAGTGAAACAGGTACAAATGATAATAGAAATCAAGATGTTGCAGATATATTAGATTCATTATTAAGTGAAGAAATTAATGTATCAAAATGATTTAGTTCTTATACAGCATCTGAAGCACTAGAAACTAATTCAGGTACATATTTAACAAATACAACTTCAAATACTGTTCCACCAACTTTAAAAGAAGCAATTTTAGATGTATTGGAAGATGAAGTTTATGACTCTTCTTCATATAGCAATGGTTTTGTTGTAAATGATATTTCTTATACTGTGCTTCAAGTTATGAATAATATCACTATTGATTTTCCTTCTAGTGTTTCACCAACAGATAATGAAAATGGACAAATTCCAATTACATTATGATACAACAATATACAACTATCAAATACAAGTAAAACTTTAAACTTTATTGTTGATGGTTTTAATGAAACAATTGCAAATCAAAATATTGCAACAAAATTAAATTCGATTTTAAATCAAGATATTAATGTTGCAGAATGATTTAAGAATTATACAGCATCTGAAGCATTACAAAATTATTTAAATTCTTTAAAAAATCCAGCAAATATATCAATTCTTAAAGGTTCAAGTAGTAATGAACCAATGAATTTAATGCAAGCCATTTTAAATGTAATTGAAAGTGAAATTTATGATAAGTATCCTGATGGATTTATAATTAATGGAACTAATTATACTCTTACTGATATTTATAGTGGTATTAAAGTTGATTTACCATCAACAATTACATCAGCACAAAATGAAGCAGGAAATATACCAGTTACAATATACTTTAATAATATTGCATTATTGAATACAGTAAATACAACATCATTTATTGTAGATGGATTTAGTATTTCTGAAGTAAATCAAAATATTGTGAATGAATTAAATTCTTTATTACAACAAGATATTAATGTAGGAATGATATACAGTAACGATGCTTCATCCAGTCTTTTTAGTGATTTAACAACTGCTCAAGCAGTGCTTACTGATAGTAGTACAACAACATCAACAAATGCTATATTGCTTGCTCCAGATATTGGATATATAGGATGTAGTTTAAAACAAGCAATTCTTTCTCAAATTATAAATGAAATCAACAATAAATTTCCAACTGGATTTACTATAAATGGTGTTACATATACTGCTTCTGAAATCATTAATAGCATTAGTATTGAAAATCTACCTTCAAATGTTTCAGTTTCTGAAAATGTAAATGCAAAAATTACAGGAATTACATTATTTTACAATTCTTTACAATTATCAAATACAAATCAAACAAATACATTTACTATTACTGGATTTAAAGCAGTATCAGCAACTCAAACTGGTATAAATGATAATCGAAATCAAAAAATTGCAAATTCATTAAATTCTTTATTGGAACAAGATATCAATATTGCAATGTTAAACAGTAGTAATGCTTCATCTAGTCTATTTAGTGATTTAACAGCTTCTCAAGCACTTCAAACACTTGTTACACAAAGCAGTAGTGCTGCAAATTTAATAACAGGATCAAGTTCAGAACAAACATATGATTTAAAACAAGCAATTTTATATGTACTTCAAAATGAAATTTTAAGTAAATATCCTAATGGATTTAATGTTGAAGGAGTTTCTTATACATTATCTGAAGTTATAAACAACATTAGTTTAAATTTACCTTCAACAATTACTCCAACTCAAAATGCTAATGCACAAATTCCAATTACCTTATCTTATAACTCTATAGAATTAAAAAACACAAGTGGTTCAACAAGTTTCATTGTTGATGGATTTAGCACTAATATATCAAGTTCAAATCAAGCTGTTGTAGATAAATTAAATTCTTTATTGCAACAAGATATTAATGTTTCACAATATTTTAGTACTTCTGCTTCACAAACATTGCTAAATGATCCTGGTTCAAATCCAGCAAATATTGATTGAAATGAATTAATGAGTTTACAAAATTCAATTCTTAAAGGTTCAGATCATAAATCACAAATTACTTTAATTCAAGCAATCCTTATTACTATTTATAATGAAATAACTTCTAAATATAATAGCAATCTTATTATTGGTAATGTAACTTATTCTATTTCACAAATCATGAATGCTATTATTGTTAATTTGCCTTCTACAATCAGTTCTTCTGATAATGCAGCTGGAGAAATTCCAATTACACTATCTTACAATTCTATTGAATTAGAAAATACAAGCAGCTCAACAACCTTTATTGTTGATGGATTTAGTACTGATATTTCAATCCAAAATAATGAAGTTATTGCAAAACTAGCTTCCATATTAAATGAAGATATTGATGTTTCAACATGATTCAGCAAGTTTACTGCTGCTCAAGCAATTAAAACTAATAGTTTAACAAATTCCACTTCTTCTACACAAACAACATTAAATAATGCAGTTTTAAATGTTATAGAAGATGAAATTACAAATAAGTATAGTACAGGATTTACTATTAATGATGTTACTTATTCAATTGCAAATATTATTAAAAACATTGTAATTAATATTCCTTCATCAATTTCTGTAACTGAAAATACTAATGCACAAATTACAAATGTTACAATATCATACAATTCTTTACAATTATCTAATGAAAGTGGAACTAATACATTTACTATTACTGGATTTGAAGCTGTATCTGCAACTCAAACAGGTATAAATGATAATAGAAATCAACAAGTTGTAACAGAATTAGATTCATTATTACAACAGGATATTGATGTTTCACAATGATTTGGTAATGATACAGCTTCTCAAGCTTTACAAAATTATGAAGAATCTTTAAGCAACTCAACTAGTTCTAATATTTCTATTCTTAAAGGTTCAGATCATAAAAGTATGAATTTATTAAGTGCAATTCTTGAAGTACTTCAAAATGAAATTGACACTAAGTACCCTACTGGTTTTACAATTAGTAATATTACATACACTGCATCTGAAATTATTAATAATATTAATGTAAATTTACCAACTTCAGCAGCACTAACAGGTGATGAAAATGGTGAAATTACTGGTGTAACAATAACTTATTACCAACTACCACTAAAAAATACAAGCAATTCTACTTCATTTAATGTGACTGGATTTTTGAGTGCAAATAATGTTGGAATAAATACTTTATCTAATCAACAAGTTGCTGATAAATTAAGTTCTTTATTAGGTCAAACTATTGATATTTCAAAATGATTTAGTAATATTACTGCAGCAAATGCAATTCAATCATATAATGCAATTGGTAGTTTACCAGGTGTTGGTACAACAATTCAACAAGCAATTAAAAACGTTATTTCACAAGAATGTAATAATAAGTTAATTTTCAATGGTATAAATTATCCAGTAAGTGATGTAATTAACAACATTGATATTACTTTACCACAATCAGTAACAATTCCTGAAAATGTAGCTGGAGATATCACTGGAATTGAATTATCTTATAATGGTGAAACAATTAATGCATCAAATAATGCTTCAACATTTATTATTGATGGATTTTTACAAACTACAGTTGCTCAAAGTGAAGCTAATGATAATAGAAATAATTTAGTAACACAAGATAAACTAAATGGATTATTAAATCAAGACATTGATGTTGCACAATGATTTTATAATACCCCTGCTGAAAATCTTTTAAGTATTAGTCCTAGTTCAATATTATCAGGATCTAGTGTTAGTTTGCAAACTGCAGTTCAAGATGAAATTTTACAAGAATTAAATTATTTATATCCAAATGGATTTAGCATTTTATGTTTAACTTATACAGATGCTGAAGTTGCATCATCAATAACAATTACATTACCAACAAATATTTCATTACAAGATGCTGAAGCTGGAGAAATTCCATCAGTTGCATTATTTTATAATTCTATTGAAATTTATAATTCAGCATTTAATTATGAAACTTCTCCTTCAGCAAGTTATACTGATTCATACATTCTTACTGGATTTGAATCTCAAACTGAAGCTCAAATTGGAAGTGTAAATAATACAAGCAAACAAATTGTAACTAAATTAGATTCATTATTATCACCAACTATTGATGTTTCACAATGATTTAGTACATATACAGCATCTGAAGCTATGCAAACTGATTCATTAACCACTTCATCAACTACAACTTTAATTCAAGCAATTCAAGATGAAATTGCAAGTGAAATTAGTCAAAATTATATTAATGGTTTTACAATTAATAACATTGTATTTACTGCATCTGAAATTGCTAATAATATTGATGTTTTACTACCTACAAGCATTTCACCAACAAATGATAAAAATGCACAAATTCCAAATGTTTCATTGTCTTATGACTCTATAACATTACAAAATACTAATAAAACTACAACATTTACTATTACTGGATTTAAAGATCAAACAACTCAATTTACTAATCAACAAATAGCAAATAGTCTTGATCATTTATTAAATCAAGATATTAATATATCTAAGTATTTTGCTAATGATACAGCAGCAAATACTATTCAAACTGCTTATGAAAATACAACATTATCATCATATCAAGGAATTAGTATTCAACAAGCAATTCTTGATGCAATTTCAAGTACATATACTAATAAATTAATTGTCCAAGATGTTAATTATCCAATTAGTAATGTAATAAGTAATTTAAGTGTAAATGTACCAACATACATATCTTTAGATTCTAATGATGGTGGTGAAATTCCTAATGTTACTTTATCATATAGTGGTATTAATTTATCTTCATCAAATGGTGATACATCATTTGATGTTACTGGATTTAAACAAATTTCAGCAAGTCAAACTGGAATTAATGCACAAAGAAATATGCAAATTGGTATTGATTTAAATTCATTATTAAATCAAACAATTAATCTATCTAAATGATTTAGTAATACTACAGTATCACAAATTGATAGTGTAAGTCTTACATCAAACTGCCCTGGATTAAATATCAGTTTATTTCAAGCTGTGCAAGATGTTGTTTTAGATATATTAAATGCTAATGATCCTAATGGAATTATTGCTTCAAGTGTCATTTATACAAATAGTGAAATTGCTTCTTATATTGGTATTGAATTACCAAACACAATTTCTAATGCAAATATTAATAAAGGACAAATTGATGGTGTTTCATTAACATATAATTCTTTTATATTAAGTAATAATACTGATTCAAATACATTTAATCTTGATGGATTTAAACCTTCTAATAATGCAGCTTCTTTACAAGATTATTCAATTTTAAACTTCAATAAAAATTGTTCTTTTAATGATATAACACTTGCAACAACTACATCTACAACTAGCAGTAGCAATAATGGATTTAGTGCTGCAATTTATGAAAATGGAAGTTATCAAAAAGTTATTGATGATACTAATGGAAACAGTTTATTTTTACACTTTGAATTGCTTTATAATAATGTTCCTTTTAATTTTCAACCTAGTTCTATTAGTTGAACACTTAATGGTGTTTCTTTATCTCAAACTACACCATATTTAGTACCAAATTTAAATCCTGGAGTAAATATTTTAGTTGCAACTTGTAATAACTTACCTGCAGGACTTTCAATTACCAATAATACTTTAAGTGCAAAATTAATAATTAATTATCCTATACAAATAACAAGTAAAAATGCAAAGAATAATCAAGTTTTAGTTAATTATAATGATTCATTATCATTAAATATTGCACAAACTTCTTTAAGTGCATTAAATTCAACAAAATTTGATTTATCAGATATTAAATATCAATGATACAAAAATAATGAAGCAATATCAGGCTCAAATGAAAATAGTTTAACTCTTAATAATGTAGTAAGTAATGCAAGTTATTATTTACAAGTTTCTTATGTTTATAATAATCAAACTTATATTTTAAATTCAAATACTATTGAAGTAGATGTTTGAACATTATCAAATGCCAAGATAATTTGTGATAATAATGATCAAACTTCATTAAGTTTGAATAGTTCATCAATTAATAATGTATATAAGTTTTCAATTACATATGAAAATATAAAAAATACCCCAGATATAAATGCAATAGTTACATATAAATTAGTAAATAATGAAACAAATCAAGAAATCTTATTAAATCAATACACTTCTTCATTAAATGAATCTTATGGAATCTTTATAAACTTTAATAATTTAAAAGATTTTACTAATGGAACTTATACTTTATCAGCAACAATTAGTGTTTTAACTTCAAATAATGATAGTTTTAGTTATTTAAGTAATGAAGTTCAATCATTAACAATTACATATAATCCTACACCTGAATGAAATGCAATCATTGTAAGTAACAATACTAATGCATTAAATAATACTTTAAATATTTATACTAAAGCTAATGCAACTCAAACTTTATCATTAAAATTAATTAATTTACTTTCTAATGCACAAATATCAATAGATAGTGTTACATGATATGTAAACGGAAAAGAGATTGAAACAAATAACAATAGTGAAAGTTTTACTTATTCATATCCTATTGGTAATAATGTAGTTTACGCTACTTTTACATTTGGTGGAGCATTTGGTGAAGCATTAATATCTGGTGGAGGAAGAACTCAAAATTTTAATGTTAATTATTTTGCTTTAAATATTACTTCATCTTCTACAACAACTAGTTATGGAAGTAATGTTAATAATATTACTATTAGTAATTCAACTAGTTTAAAATCAAATGTATATAATAATGCAATTTATCAATGAGAAGTTAATGGACAACCTATTGGACAAATATATGATTCTATGCCATCAACCTTACCATCATATGATCTTGAAAAAACAACTACATTTAATTTATTAATAAGTAATGATATTGATTCTAATTTAGATTCTTTTGTTTCAAATCCAATTGTAATTAATCCAATAAATGAAAACTTTACTGCAACACTTACTGCAAGTTATTTAAATGAAAATTCTACTTCAAATGATCCAAACATTATTGTTTATAGTAATCAATTAGGTTCAAATAATGCAACTTCTAATGACATCACATTTACATTAAATTTATTTCAAAATGGTACAAAATATACTGGAACTGTAAATAATAATCTAATAAGTTTATCATTTACTTCATTACATCAAGAAAATAATGAAACTGTAGAATTTGAATCAAATGATGAAATTGCTAATAATACTTTAACATTTACAGTTCCTATTAATTGATTATCTTCATCTGCAATAAATAATATTAATAAAATGCAAGTACAAATATATTTAAATGGAATTGCAGATCCAATAACATGTAATTGTACAATTACCTTAAATCAATTAAGTATTTCAAGTAATTCTAATGGACATGATGGAGTATTATCAACAAATTATAATAGTTTAAATATTTCAGCAATTAAAACTCCATATTATTTTTGACAAGAAGAACTAAGTAATGGAGAATGATCAAATCCAATTAGTACACAAAGTACATACACTGTTTCAAATTTAACAAGTAATACAACATATAGAGTAATAATTGCTAATGCATCATCATTACAAGATGCAAGTATTGAAATTGTTAGTTTACCTTATACTGTATCAAATATAAATACAAGTATTGTTGTATCTAATCAAACTTCTAATTCTAATAATACATATGATGAATACTATGGAACTAAAGTTACATTAACTGCTAATACTTCAAGTATTTCAAATACTAATACAGTTACATATGATTGATATTGCAATGGAACTTTAGTAAAACAAAATGCATCAAATACTTATGAATTTTTTGTTAATAATCAAAGTAATGAATATTATGTAGTTTCATATATAAATGGTATTAAACAATCAACTTCTCAAACTATTCACATTAATCCAATTTATAATGCAAGTGATTTAAAATTATTATTACCAGCAACTTTAAATTTATCAAATTGAAATTATTGTGCAAATAATACAATCTTAAATGAACAAACTAGTTTTATAAGTTTCATAAAATCATATATTGAAAATACTTTAAATAATGAAATTACTTCACAAGCTCAATTTGTTATTAATGGATCTAATTATTCATTAACTCAAATAATGAATGAAATTAATATTACTTTACCAAGTTCAGTTTCATATGATAATGATTTAAATGGAATTTTAAATAATATTGATTTGTCATACAATTCTACACTAATAAATTCTTATAATGCTAGTGGATTATTAAAATTACCAACATTAAACACAAAATACAAGACTTTAATTCCAGTTCCACAACAACAAAACATCTTGTTAGGAATTAAGAATTTATTAGATAATTCATTATCTTCATCAATTTCTTTACCAACTTCATATACATTAACTGCATACAATACTTTAAATAACACTTCGTCAAATTCAAATATCAATACTTTTATTAGTGCAATTTTACAAAGCATTTCAAATAGTATTAGTAAAACTAATTTCATAGTAAAAGATATTAGTTTTACTAATAATCAAATCTTAGATTTTATTTATGTAAATCTAAATGCTGCTTCAGTATTAAATAGATTTGGATTACAAAATGATGAAGGATATTTGAACAACATTATTTTTGATATTGGATATAAAACTTCAGATATTAGTTTGAGTAATCAAACATCAAACTACTATACCATTACAGGATTTTTAAAGCCAGAATGAGCAATTTTAAGTTCAATATTACCTTCAACAATTAATTTAAATAATCCTAAAATCTTTAATAATACTTATGCATATGGTGTATATCAATCTTTAAACTCTGAAAGTTCTAGTTATAATGAAAGATTAGATGATATTTTAAATTACTATATTAATCAATTCACAACCACTAATCCTAAATATGAAACCTATAATTGAAATAATTTATTAGATTATTTAGCTTTTATTAACAATCCATATTATGCAGTTATAAATAATAAAACAAATTTTATAACAGGATATGATATTTCAAATGAAGAATTACAAAATCAAAAATTAATGTTATTTCCTTCTACTGTTATACAAGATTGATTATCAGGTTCAAAAACTAATTTTGTTCATACTCTTGGTACTTTTACAATTACAGGATTTAATGATAATAATCAAACTACTAATACTTTAAGACAAAATATTTTATCAACTATGAAATATGAATTAGGGATTGCTTTTACAAATTATGTTTCTTTTGGTAAATATAGTAGTTATGGAATTCCATTAAATTATCCTTTTAATTTAAGTATTAATCAGGCTTTTAGTAGTACCAATAATTTAGCAACTTTAAAAAATGAGTTAATAAGCACTTTAACAAATGATGTTGAAGGTCTTGCTGGTTATTATAATTCTAGTACTACTTATGATGGCAATACTATTAATTTTTATGTAGAAAATGAAACAACCATTATTGAAATTGACGGAGTTTATTTTAATGCAAATACTTTAGTTAATAACTTTATTTCATTTTCTGGAATTAATAATGTACAAACTATATCTTTAAGTAATCTTTTAGCTCATCCAGATTCATATATTAATAAAAACTTTAATATTTCTTTTAATTATGGTGGAAGTTTTATAACTATAAATCCAAATCTATCAATGTTTAGTAACTATAATACATTTCAATATAATCCTAATGGAGAATGAATAATAAGTGGATTTAACAATCCTGATTATAAAGCTTTATTTGAACAAGCATATGGAGAATTAAGAAATATTAATCTTGCTGCTATAAATTACCAATATACACTTGGTCAATCCATATATTCTTTAAGTGCAATCAATAATAAATTATTACCAGGAATAATTAAGTTTTTTGACTCTATTATGTCATCAAAAACTATGACAGTTAATAATATAGTATTTAATCCCAACCAAATTATTAATGATAAGACCTTAGTAATAAGAGATACTAGTTATTTAAAGAGTCTTTTTGTAACAAACACTATGAATAATAGTTTATATAAGCTAGATCTTCAATTAGGCTTTATACCAGCTTTTTTATTGCCATGATATAGTGAATTATCTAAAAATTCATCACTTACTGCTGCTAGAATAAGCAATACTTTTCTTGCTCTTTCTTCTTCTACTACTATATATAGTCAATCTTGTTTTCCATTTGGTTTAGATGGTGCTTTTGGTGTTGAAGGATTTAATACATTAACTACAAAACAAGCCACACAAAATTTAATAAATGTTTTACAAAAAAATCTTTCACCTAATTTAGCATTAACTAATTATTGTGATGAAGCTGATTATGATTTGTATGAGGAAAATGATCCCGCTACTGAAAGTTTCACAGGTGTTGTTCAAGAATATTTATCTAATCAACTTGCTAATTATTATCATTCATCTTATATAAATGTTAATTATGACAATCAAAGCATCAATTATAAGATTTCAACTTTTATTTCTCAAATTGATGTAACTAATCTTATTAAAGCAACTAAAAATAATAGTGAAGAAGTAGTATTAGAAATTAACTCTTTGCCAT
>JAGBPV010000025.1 GCA_017633195.1 bacterium | reverse complement strand
TATTAGTACTTGTAATATTTGCTTTTATTTGATTTGATATTATTGGACTAATAGTTATAGAGTTTGAAGTTAATACTAAACCATCTACAGTTGCAATCAATCTATAAGTTAAATTAGATCCAGTATTAATATTATTAATTGTTAATGTATCAGTATTATTTGTATTTGAAACTGAAGTTCATTTGCCATCAATATATTCTTCTCATTGATAAGATGGTGTTGAATTACTAATATAAACATCTGTTTTATTTGCTGTTAATGTTACATTTGAACCAATTTGTGCATCATAAGTAGTTGAATTTTGTACTTGAGTAGCATTACTTGATACATTAATACTAATATTATTATAAGTAATTGTTAATGATCCAACTTCACTTGCTTTATATGTAATACTTGTTGCATTTGCACTTGGAATAATGATACTTGCAGTTAAAGTATATGTACCATAACTAAAATTATCTAAAGTAGCAAAATCAATAGAAAATGGTGTATCTAAAGATGCAGAAGATGATAATACAATCTTATCATTATTTAGTGTGTTAGTTAAAGTATAAGTAACAGTTCCATTAATATCACTAATTGCATTATTATTACTATAAATACTAAATTCGTAGTTTGGATTATTATTTATTAAACTTTCATCTAAATTTAATGAAGTTGAATTAGAACTTGTATCACAAACAATTTTTGGACTAACTAAATTTGGTACTTGATTTACAGTAATTGTAATTTTATTAGATTTTCAAGTATAAGTTGTACCATTAATAGTATAAGTTGCAACTAAATAATAAGTTGTATTATTTATTAAATTACTAAAAGTATAAGTAGCTGATGTAGCAGATGATAATTTTTCATTATTTGAACCATCAACTTCATATCATTGATAAGAAACAGGATTTTGATTAGTATCTATTGATTTAAAGGAATTATAAGATAAACATTCTTGTGTTAATGTTATAGACCCCCCATAATTTACTATAGGTCTAGAATTACTTGTTGTAATTTCTAATTCTACATAATTAATAGTTAAATTAGCAACTAAACTATTTCCTGCTATTCCATAACTATTTGATAAATCATTCAATTTAACACTAATAAGATTTTCACCAACATTTAAAGAAGCATTATAGTTTAATGAATTATTGTTAGAAGTACTTTCATCATTTAATGTCCAAATGATATTTGATGTAGGTTGAGTATCAAAAACACTTCCATCATAAAGTAATTTTATGCTTAAATCATAACTACTAATATTTTGCAAATCATTAATAGTAGTATTTGCTATATTATTACTATTATTATTTTCATAAATAGCTAAACTAAATTTGCTTGAATCATACAATGGATTAACTGTAATAGTTTGTGATTGAGTTTGTTTAATACCTTTTATATATAAAACTACATAATATGAATTTGAAGTTGAACCTTGTGTAAAGGAATATGAACTACTGTTGGCATCAGTAATTGGTTTATTATTACAATATCATTGATAAGTTACATTAGATGAACTTTTAAGATTAATATTGCTTGCAGTTAATGTAATACTAGAATTATATTTAGCTTCATAAATATTATTATTAGTATTAGTAGCATTGGTTACATTAATAGAAGTAGTAATTTCATTTAAATTATAAGAATCACTAATGATCTTAATTGTTGCATTATTTAAATTTGCATTATTTGCAATTATTACTCTATAAATTTTTGATGAAGTTAAATTACTTACATCATATGATGAACTTGAAGTATTAGTTGACACTGTAGATCAAGAATTATTAGATTCTTCAACTTGTCAAAAATAATATGGATTAGGAATAATTGAACCAAACTTAGTATTGTTTAATGTTAAAGTTCCATCATATCCAGTATTACTACTAATAGTTAATTGTGAATAATTAATAGTATAACTTGCAGTAATAGCTGTACTAATTCCAACTAATTTAGTTGATGATAATAAAGTATATGTACCAGATTGAGTTAAATCAGAAATTGGTAAATCAAAACTTAATGAACTTGTTTGTGTTGTATATATTATAGTATTATTAGACTGTAAAGTTCAAGTTGTAGTTGCATTATTTAAAGTACCTAAGTATTGTTTTTCATCTTGTTCTAATTGCACATTAAACTTATATGAACTTGGAGTTGTACCAGTTACATTACTATAAACATCAAGAGTATTATTATTTCCATATTTAGTGTTTAATGATGCAGTAAATGAAGTGTTTGATGGTGTAATTGTAATAGAATTTGAAATAATTGATGTCGCATTTGGATCATTATTATTTGTTACAACTAAATTAAATGTTGTAGTTTGTTGAATAATATAAGAAGGCAATGCTGTTGGTTTTATGTTTGATTTATTACCAACAAGTTCTCCATTTACTTCTCATTGATATGATGCATTGTTATATAAATAAGTTTTTGGATTATTAATCGTAATGCTATCTGTGTTAGCATTAATACCATATGAAATGCTTGAATTAGTTGCATTAATATTTAAATCATAATAATTAATGTTGAAATCAGAAGTTGTAAAAATAGTTTTTATCATTCCATCTAATGAATAACTAAGATTTGCACTAATCTTGTTATTTCCTAATGAATAAGTATATTCAAAACTAGTTTTATTACTATTTGTTTGTTCTTCTTGTCCATTCACAAATCAAGTAATATTTACATCTTTTAAATCATTTAAATTTAAATAATTTAAGTTTAATAATAATGTTTGAGTTGCATTAGTAGAGTTATAAATATTTAATGTATTGCTTAAAGAAGCATCATTACTAGTAATAGTAATACTTGCTTCATTAGCTATAACAGGATTAATAGTAATTGTATTTGAATATAAAGTTAAATTATCAATAGTTAGAACTAATATATATGTTTTATTATCTAAAGAATTTAAATTAGAAATTGTTAAAGTTGTAGAATTTGATGAATTTATAACATTAGTTCAAATTCCACTACTTGTTTCATATTTTCATTGATATGAAGCATTATCATGAGCAAGATATAAATTATTTAAATCAGCTGTTAAAGTAACATTAGATCCTATATTAACATTATAAATATTAGAATTAGCAACTTCTTGAACATTATTATTTATTTCTGGTGTAATACTAATTGCATTATATGTAATTGTTAATGGACTTATTTGAGTACTTGTATACTTAAAAATATTTCCGTTTCCTTCTTTAACACTTACAGTTGCATAAAGTGTATAAACTCCAAAAGAAAATCCTTTTAAATCATTAAAGTTAATATTAAATGTATCATTTAATGAAGAAGTATCGTTAGTTAATATAATGTTTTGATGTGTATCATTATTAATTAATTGATAAGTAACTGTTCCATTAATATTTGAATTAACAGGGTTATTGTATGAAATAGAAAAATTATAACTTTTATTAATTAAATTATTATTTAAATTTAAAGTACTTGAATGATTATTATTACAAATAACTTTTATATTATTTAATTTTGAACCAGCATTCTTGATATTAACATGAATTATATTAGAAATTAAAGAATAGGTTTGATTGTTAATACTATATGTAATTTTTAAATAATATGTAGTGTTTGAAGTTATATTTTTAAAAGTAGCTTCTTGATTATTTTCATTTTTGATTGGTTCATTATCACTGAACCATTGATATTTAACATCTTGTAAGTTAATCCCTGCAGTTTGTAATGATTTTAATGAATCTTTTGTAGGATTTAAAATAACTGAATCACCATAATTTATTGATATTTTATCATTTGAAGAATTTTTATTACTAGAAATTAATAATTGTGCATAATTAATTGTTATATTAGCACTTAAAGAATTGTTTTTTATTCCAAAAAAAGCAGGTAAATTTTTGCATGTAGCACTAATAATATTTTTACCCATTGTTAAATTTGGTATAAAAGATTGAGAAGTTTCTAAAGATTGCTTACCATTTATTGTTCAATAAATAGTTGAAGGTTGTAAACTAAATATTGTATTGTTATAAAGTAATTCAAATTTTAAAGAATAAGAAGTTGTATTATTGATATCATTAATAACTTTTTTATTATTTATGTTTTCAAAAATTGCAGCACTAAATAAACTACTATTAAAAGTGGGATTAACAGTAATTGTACTTGACTTTGTTTGTACACCATTAGTAATAGTTTCAACATAATATTTATTTGGATTTGCTTGTGAAGAAACAACAAGTTTACTGCCTGTTACATTTTTAAGTAATTGTCCATTACAATATCATTTATAAACAACATTCTTATTATTTGAATTTGGTGCAGTTAAAGTAACTTTATTGCCATAGCTTACATCAATGGTACTATCTTTAGAATATGATGTACCATTAGCCTTAATTGAATTTTGAGTATTTGTATTTTTTTGATCATTACTTGAACTAGTTTCACTACTACAACTAACAGCAGCAGAAATAACTGCAGCAGCAATTAGAGTTGAAGCTAAAGTTGAAATTGTATATTTAGCAAATTTCTTTTTCTTATTCATATTAAAACCTACCAACTTTTATAACTAAATTTATTAAATGAATTTCTTTAATTAATTATTAAAAAATTCTTCAATAAACTTAATGTTAATTATAAGATATTTTTATAATATTTTCTTTAAACAATATATCTATTTATAGATATATTCTTTTAAAAAAATAAATATTATTTCAATTACTTTAAATAAATATATTAAGAAAAAAATATAGAGAATTTTTAACAAAAAATTAAATGCAACTTTTTCATAATATTATGAAATTTAATATTTATAAATTTAAGAATGTTCTTAATAAGATAAAGAATAAAATAAAAGTCTAGTAATTATCATTTAAAGATATTGAAATAATAATTCTTGATTATTGTAATACTTTTAAAAAATATTAAACATATTTAATAAAAAAACTTGATATAAAAATAAATTTAATTAAATATGTTAAGAAGTAATAATTAATGTTTAAGTATAAAATAAAAAGCATAAAAAATCTCTTAAATTTTTTTATGCTTTTATTTCTTGTTATATATAGATTTAATATTTAATTAAAAAACATATTATGTTATATTAATTGTAAACATTTATGAAGAATGATATTTGTTAAAGCAACAAGTAAAGTTAACTATAATATACTATTTATTTACTAAATACTTTTAGTTATTAATTGCATATGCAATATCTAAATATTAAGATATTTATATCAATTAAATAAACTGTATTAAATTAATAATTCAATTTGATTAATTTGAATTAACAATAATAGTAAGAAATAGATTATTAAAACTACTAAATTTAGATTTAATGTAATTATTTAACTTATATAAACAACATTTCAAATTTTTACTAGTATTTTATATTCATAATTAGTATTATGTAAATTGATATTTAATATATTTACAGTTGTTTTATTAATTAACTTAGTTAAACTATGATTTTACTTAATGTTATATCTTTTATAACTAATAAATTCATTTGAAGTACTAAAAATTGAATTTGAAACAAAACTTAATGTATCAATAGAACTTAATTTTAATGTTGATGCTGATGTTTGTTCTTCTGAACTATTATAATTTACATAATAAATTGCTGTTTTACTAATTGTATTTTCATTATTTGTACCATACTTTACATCATAAGTTACAGTAATTTTGTAATTTCCAGGTTCAATAAAGTCATAACTAAAGATACTACTATTGCCACTTAAATTAATAGCACCTGATGAATATGAAACTTCTTCACCATTAGTTTCATTAACAATACTATATGTATAAGTTCCTGAATTAGTAGAAGCATTAAATTCAGTACCATCTAAATTTGCAGTAGTTTCAAAAGTTATTAATTCTGGACTTGTAATACTTAAAGTATTATTAGAAGTATTAAAGATTGTAGGGTTGTTTGTTCCACTGTATTGATTATACAAACTTTCAGGTGCTGTATATGGACTACCACTAGAGTTATTATAATCAATTTCAATTACTTTATTAACTGCTTGATTAAATTCTGAACTTCCAGAAATTGATGTTAAATCACCATTTGTACCAATTGATAAACCAAAAGGTGTAGCAATACTTTGTCTACCAGTACTAGAACTAAATCAAGATTGATAATTAAATAATGGTACACCAACATTACCACCTGAATAATATAATTGACTTAATTCATATGGCAAAGTTCATGTAAATACACTATCTTTAGGAATAGTTATTGCACCAGTTGAAGTAAATGCATTTTTACTATTGCTTCATAATCAAACTGAAACTGAAGTATTACAAGTTGCTTGAATAGTTAAAAATTCATTTGATCCATAACTATCATCACTTGGCATTGGTGCAAAATATA
>JAGBPV010000024.1 GCA_017633195.1 bacterium | reverse complement strand
TTATCAAAATATACTAAATATTATTTAAAATTATTTTAATAATTTTTTTGATTATAAATTTATATGTTTAAAGTTGCAATTATTGGAAAACCAAATGTTGGTAAATCTACTTTATTTAATCGATTACTTGGAAAAAAACAAGCAATAGTTTTAGATCAACCAGGAACAACAAGAGATCGAAATTATGGAATATGTTCATGATTAAATCATGATTTTTTATTAATTGATACTGGGGGTTTTACTGTAAATAAAGTTTCATCTGATGAAGAATTTCAATATTTAATTAATTTACAAATTGATTTTGCACTAAAAGAAGCTGATTTAATTTTGTATGTTGTTAGTGAAACACAAAATATCAATAATGATGATTTATTAATAGCAAAACAAATTAAAAAAAATAAAAAACCAATTGTTTTAATTGCTAATAAATCTGAAAATGTTATTAATAATAAAACTTATAGTACTAATTGAAATAAATTAGGATTAGGTGAACCAATTTATATTTCAGCAGAACATGGATTAAATATTTATTTAGTATTTGATGCAATTTTCAAATATTTTAAAGAACCTATCAAACTTAATAAAAAACCAAACTTAACATTTTGTATTATTGGAAAGCCAAATGTTGGTAAGTCAAGTATTATTAATGAAATTATAAAAGAAAATAAAATGATTGTTTCAGATATTGCAGGAACAACAAGAGATGCAGTAGATAATGAGTTTGAATATGACAATAATTTATATACTATTATTGATACGGCAGGATTAAGAAAAAGAGGCAAATTAGATAATTTAGAAAAATTTGCTTTATTAAGATCAGAATTAGCAATCAAAAGATCGCAATTTTGTATTTTAGTAATTGATATTAGCAAACCAATTTCTGATCAGGACAAAAATGTTGCACAATTAATTTATGATGCAAATATGCCTTGTATCATTCTTGCTAATAAAATTGATTTAATTACTAATTTTAATAAAAATAAAGAAAAAGAATTCACTTTAATCATTCAAGAAGCATTTAAGTTTTTACCATATGCTCAAATTATTTTTACTAGTGCTAAAGAACATGAAGTTAACTTGAAACAAATCATGAATAAGATGAATATGATTAATGATCAATTAACAAGAAAAGTTCCAGAAAGAATCTTACAAGAATTAATTGATAAAGCACAAGTTGTAAATCCACCCCCACTATTTAAAGGTGGTGAAGTTGATTTGAAAAAAATTGAACAAGTAGAAGGAAGAATGCCTACATTTGTCATTAAAGTAAATAATGTAAAGTATTTACATTTCAGTTATATGAGATTTATTGAAAACCAAATTAAAGAAGCATTTGATTTTAGTATGGTTCCAATACTTGTTTATTATAAAGATATAGCAAGTAAAGAAAGGAAATAGCATGAATAAGATTTTAGTTTTAGGAAGTGGTGCTTGAGGAACTGCTTTAAGTCAAGTATTATTAGATAATAAAGATAATGAAGTTAGTATTTATGGTATTAATGAACAACAATTAGATGATTTAAATCATCAAAGAAATGAACAATTTTTTGGTGAAATTAAATTATCAAAATATCATGCAATTTACAATTCCTTGCAAATTCTTAAAACTAAAAAATTTGATTATATTTTAATTGCTATACCTAGTAATTGTATTGAATCTTGTTTAGATGAAATTAATGAAGTTAGTAATTATTCATTCAATTTAATTAATGCAAGTAAAGGATTTATTATTAAAAGTAATGAAACTGTTTCAGATTTAGTACAAAGAAAAAAATATGAAAAAGTAGAAAGTCTTAGTGCAATTTTAGGACCAGGATTTGCTATTGATGTGATTCAAAAAAAATTTACTGTATTAAATGTTTTGTGTGAAGATTTGTTAATTGCTAAGAAAGTATGTAGTTTATTTAATAATGATTATTTTGTAACTTATATATCTTCTGATTTAAAAGGTGCAGAATTATTAGCAAACATGAAAAATCCTTTAGCTATTATTGTTGGAATCTTAAAAGGTTTAGATGTTTCAATTAATGTAATTTCAGCTTTTATTGCTAAAGGTATACAAGAAATAACACAATTATTAATCAAAGTAAATTGTGATCCATTAAGTATTGTTCAATATTGTGGAATTGGTGATATTTTTTTAACTTGTACAAGTACTAAAAGCAGAAACTATAGTTATGGATTAAAAATTGCTCAATTTAATACTAATGAATTAGCAAATAAAAATTATGATAAAACTGTTGAAGGCAAAGAAGCAATTATTGTTATTTATCATTTATTTGAAAAATATCATATTGCATCAATACTTTATAAAAACTTATATTTAGTAATTAATAACAAGTTAACTGCTAAGCAATTTTATGAAAAAACAAAATCAGATTTAATTAATAATAAGGATGAATAAATGGATAAAACAAGTATATATAATTTAAATTTAATACAGTTTGAAGAATGATTAAAAAACAATAATTTAAAAAGTTTTGTAGCTAAACAAATTTTTGAATGAATTTATAAAAAAGGTGTTACTGATTTTGATTTAATGAGCAATATTTCTAAAGTTGCTAAAGAAAAATTAAAAGAAAATTTTTATTTTGAAACTTTAACATTAAAAAATAAGCTAGTTTCTAAAAATCATTCTACTTTTAAATTTTTGTATGAATTAAATGATGGAAATTTAATTGAAACGGTCATTATGCATCATAAATATGGATATAGTGCATGTTTAACTACACAAGTTGGGTGTAATATGGGATGTAGTTTTTGTGCTAGTGGACAATTAAAAAAAGTAAGAAATTTAACTACAAGTGAAATTGTTTTACAATTATTAACTTGTAATCAATTTCTTTATGAATTTAATAAAAATCTTATTACAAGAATTGTGATTATGGGAATTGGTGAACCTTTTGATAATTATGACAATATGTTAAATGCAATGAAAATTATTAATAGTCCTTATGCAATTGGTTTAGGATATAGAAAAATTACTATTTCTAGTTGTGGATTAATGGATAAGATGTTAAATTTTGCTAAAGAAATGCCACAAATTAATTTAGCAATTTCTTTACATGCACCAAATCAAGAAATTAGAAGTCAAATTATGCCAATTAGTAGAAAATATAAATATGAAGATGTAATTAAAGGAATTGATGATCTAATTGCTTTAACAAATAGAAGAATTACTTTAGAATATATTTTGATTAAAGATGTTAATGATAAATATGAAAATGCAGTAGAATTAGCAAACATTTTTAAAAATAAGTTAGTATATGTCAATTTAATTCCTTATAATCCTGTACTAAACAATGCTTTTAATTATGAAAGAACAATTAGAGCTAAACAATTTCAAAAAGAACTAACAGAATTAGGAATTCAATGTACTTTAAGACAAGAATTTGGAACAGAAATTGATGCAGCATGTGGACAATTAAGAGCAGTAAACATGAAAAAGAATAATTGTGTGAAATAAAATAAAAAAATAAATTCAAAAATATTAAATTAAATTATTTAAAATAAATACATTATTCAAGATTTTTGGTATATGTGAAAACAACAAGACAATGTTATAAAACAAACTTATAATAATAAAACACTATATAAAACAAGATTAGAACTTTTCTTTGAAAAAGAACATATTAAAGATATTTTTATTCGTTGTATTTATGGTTTTTTAATGGGAATTAGTGATGGTATTCCTGGATATAGTGGAAGTACAACTTTAACTATTTTTGGTTTTTATCCAAAATTTATGCAACATGCTAGAATGCTATTTGGAGTTAATAAATACAGAAGAGCATTAAGATCATTATTTTGATTATTTCCTTTTGGAATTTTTTGATTAATTGCTGCATTTTTATTTGCAAAATTTGTTACATGATTTTCTTCTCAAGGTTTTGATGCTTCAACTGCAACCTTTACAAATACACCTTTTACAGGACAATTAATCTTGTTCATTGCATTTGCTAGTGTAAGTTTTTTTAGTTTACCAGTTTTCTTTTATTTTCATAAAAAGATCTTATTTTTAAATTCATTTAAAGAATATAAAAAGCCAAAAAACTGATTATTACCAATTTTATTTCTAATTGGATTTTGTATTATTATTGCTTTAGGTTTATATATTCATTTTTGTTTAACAACAACAATAGCAAATCATACTTTTAAAGGTTTTTTAGTTTCAAATGCAGGATATAAATTGTTACCAAAAGATTTATATGGTAAATTAGCATATGTTGCTATTATTACTGGATTGTTGTTATTTATTCCTGGAATATCAAGTAGTTTTATTATGTTGTTATTTAACTTTTATAGTTATACATATACAATTATTCATGATCATCCATTACTAAATATTATTCCTTTACTAATTACTTGTAGCTGTGTTTTATCTGGAATTGTTTTAAATGTATTTACTATCAGTTTCTTATTAAAAAGATTTCCTAAACATTTTTATAATTTTTCAGCAGGAATTATTTCTGGAGCATTTATAACAATTTTGTTATGTGCAAGCCCAACATTATATGCTCAAGCACATCATGCTGCTAATATAGTTTTTATTATTTTTGTTTTATTAATTGCAATGATGATTAATGGATTTATCTTCTTAAATTTCTATAATAAAAATAAAAAACATGCTTTAAGTTTTGGTAAATATACTTTATAAATTAAATAACATTATTTAAATTAATATCTAAATCAGGATACTGATTTCTTAATTGTTGTAATTGACTTAATACTAAAGTATAACTTCATCCTTGACTTGGTTCATATTGCATAAATAAATTCTTTGATAATGAAATATAAGCATAATTAAAAATTTGATTTTCATTTCCATTAGTATTGCCATTAAAAGCTTTATTTTTACTTAAATTAGAATAATTATTGTCATATTGTCCATATTGATTAAACTTTAAATCAGGTTTATTATTCTTATTAATTAGTTGAATATAAATATCATTTTCATAAAGATTACTTAATTCTAAATAAATTACAAAGTTGTTGTGATATAAATATGGTAATCAATCTTGAACATTTTTACCACTAGGAAAGTTTTTCTTATTTACATATTCAACCAAAGAAGAAGCAATATTTGAATAATTTAATTGATATTGTATAGAATTATTAATTTCTTTAGATTCAAATAAATTATTAAAGTTTTGATTTTCATAATAAATAGTATTATTTTGTTTATTAAAAACTTGATGATACTGATTCATTGTAGTTCCTAATAAACTAGCAACTAAAATTACAATAAATAAAGGAAGAAATATTCACAAGAAAAAATAGATTTTCTTTTTTTTAGTTAAGGATTGATATCATTTTAAAAACCAATTTTGTTTTTTTACATTAGTTTTTGATTCATGATTATCTTCAATATTATTATTAACTAAAGCATTATTTTTATTAAGCATTATGATCCTTTAACTGTAATATTTAATGAATTATAGTATCAAGTAATATTATTGCTTGATGCAATATATGGATTTAAATTGATTGAAGTACTGCTGTAATTTAAGAATTTATAAGCATTATTTTGTGTTAATAAATTATTAGTATTATTTAAAAATTCATAATAATTAATTTTGTTAGTATTAATGTAGTTTGATAAATTTTCTAAATTAATTTGATTATTGCTAAATATATCACTTAAACTATCTAAATTACTGTTTAATAAAAAACCAGTAATATAAATTGTTGGATAAGTATAAGATGAAATACTTTGATTTAAATTTAGTAAAGGATTACTATTTAATTCATTATTTGCATTTTGTGTAATTTTTTGTTGTTTAGGAAATTGAATAGCAATTGCATTTTGAATTTGCGAATTAAATGTATATAAGTTATTAGTTGGAGTAAAGAAATTATAGTTTGATAAAGTATAAATACTACAGTTATTTAATTGATTTATATCTCAATCATCAAGTCCTAAAATCTTATTTTCATTTAAGATGTTTAATAAATCATCATTACTTAAAGCAAAGTTATATAAAGTCTTATTATTGTTTAATGAGCAATAATTATTAAAATCTTTAAATCCACTAATAATAATTTTTAAATTTTGAATATTATTAGCATTTGATGGATCATATGCATTTAAACTAGTAATTATTAATTCTCCACTGTTAGTTGAACTAGTACTTGAAGATGAAGAAGAATTAGAACTACTTGAAGATGAAGAATTTGAAGAACTTGATGATGAACTAGAACTACTTGATGATGAATTTGAAGAAGATGAACCTGAATTACTTGGATTTAATAAATTAGTTAAATTAGTTGTTGAATAACTTAAATCTCAGTTTCAATTATTTCCATTATTAAAAAAGACATTACATAAATTAAATGAACTTTTATTAATTAATCAATATAAATTAATCAATTGATTATCTACACTAATTCCATTTATTCCATATTCTTTAGTTGCATATTGTCATGGATAAACATCATTTAATTCTTTTGCTACATTTTGATTTAATAAGTTATTTAAATTTAAAGTAATATCAACAGTATTGTTATTATTGCTTGTATTGTATGAATTAAATCCTGTTAGTTGAAATGATGAGTATGAAATATCATTGTATGAAAAAGTTTTTATTGTTTTGTTTAAATCTAAAGTTAAAGTTGTTTGTGGAATATTAAATTGATTAATAGTTATTTCACTTGTTCCTGATGAAAAATAATTAACATCTTCATAAAAATTTTTATTTGGACTTAATTTCTTAAAACCAGTTTGGTTTGGATTTGGTAATAAATAAACATAATTTGAACTAGAACTTGAAGTTGATGAAGAAGATGAACTAGAATTAGAAGCAAATGAAACATCATTAGTAATTTGCCCACTATTATAAGCATCCATGTATTCATCTTGATATACATTATTTTCATTTCAAAAAAATGATGTTCAAAATTGCAAATTATTAATTAAATTTCCATTAGTTACATAATATTTACCGTTAATTTCTTCACTAACTTGAGGTTCAGGAGCAGGATTATTAGCATCATTATATGAATTTGCTAAAATACTTGCAATGTTATATTTAACACTAAAGTTGGAATTATTAAATTTGTTGTTTGTATAAATTAAAGGATATTGCAAACTATAAACATTACTAAAATTATTTGATAGTGTTGATTGATTATAATCAGATAATAAACTATTTAAAGAAAGTTCATTATTGTCATTAAATCCTGTAATTTGAATACTTGGTAATGAAACTTGTTGATAATATAAATTACTTAATTCAATATCAGAAGATTGGTATTGAATTTGTCCAGTTTCTAAGATTTGTGCTCAAGTTGCTTCATTAGTTATACCAAAAATTTGATTAGTACTTAAAGTATCAATAATATCTAAAACTGTATATTGATAACTATATACATTATCTCCTTTAGTATCATTATTGTTATAGTTTGGTGGTAAATTATTTAAATAAATTTTAGATGAATATGCAATTTTTTGTGTAGATGTTGCATCTAAAAATGTTGAAATAGTAACATTTGGTAAATTCTTATTTCCATAACTTAAATTACTTAATTGAATGGTATTATTTGCTGTACTTTTTTTAAATTGTGAAGAACTTCCGATTACTCGATTTCATTGTTCAGCATCTAGATTATAAAGTTTATAGTTTTTTACAGTAATTTTTACTCCATTAATTGTTGAATTAATAGGAATATCTGATAATAATTGTTGAATATTTACTAAATTAATTGGGGTATTTTCAAAAGGATTTGAATTTGGTAAATTAATATTAACTACATCAGCATTAGCAAAATGATCTTCATTACTACTTGAAGAATTTTCATTATCTGTATTATTAGTTTGTTTTTTATTGTTTAATGTACAAACAACACTTGGAGGAATAATAATGATTGCTAACATACTTAATACAAGTATTGATGTTGTAAATTTATGTACACTAAATCAGGCTTTAAATTTCTTTCAACTCATGAATTAAAATAATTAATTTATTATATTATTTATTATAGAAATATGGACAAAATTATTCAATGTCATCTTGATGCTTTTATTCATGCTCAAGAATTAGAACTTATACAGTATACAATTAATCTGACAAAAGATCATAAATTTGGTGATTATACTAGCAATTTTTGTTTTGTATATGCTAAGTTACTTCATAAAAATCCTGAAATTATTGCACAAGATTTAATTGCTTTTTTAAAACAAAATTATGCTTCATTTTATAGTGATATTCAATTTGTAAAGCCAGGATTTATTAATTTTTATTTAAAAAACAAATTAAATTCAGTCTTATTAAAAAAGATTTTGGATGAAAAAGAAGCTTATCCAATATATGAAAATAATAAGAAAAGAATTAATATTGAATTTGTTTCAGCTAATCCAACTGGTAAATTGCATTTAGCACATGCTTATGCTGCAATTTTTGGTATGAGTTTAGTAAGAGTATTTAATCAATTAGGCTTTAATATTCAAAAAGAATATTACATTAATGATGCAGGTAACCAAATTACTTTATTAGCTTTAAGTGTTTTTATTAGATATTTAAATTTCTTAAACATTAAACAAGAATTGTATGAAGAATGTTATCATGGACCTGAAATCATAGAATGTGCTAAAGCATTATATGAAAAATATCATGATGAATTCAAAAATATCAAGTTTGATGAAAACAAAATTTTAGATCCTAAAGCAAATGAAATTATTAAAGAATTTAGCAAAAATTATATGCTAAATATGATTAAAGAAGATTTAAATGAAATTGGTGTAACTTTTGATTTATGAACAAGTGAAAAATCTTTATATGAAACTAAACAAGTACAAAAAGTGATAGATGAATTAAAAAGATTAAATCAAGTTTATATCCAAGAAGATGCATTGTGATTAAAATCAAAACAATATGGAGATGATAAAGATCGAGTATTAATCAAAAAGAATCAAGAATATACATATTTAGTTCCAGATATTGCATTACATGTAAATAAATTATTAAGAAATTTTGATGAATACTATAACATCTGGGGAATGGATCATCATGGATATATTGCAAGATTAAAAATTGCTTTAGAAATGTTGGGATATAAAAAGACTTTTGAAGTTTTAAGCATTCAAGTTATGAAATTAGTAAAAGATGGGGTTGATTTTAAATTATCAAAACGTGCTGGAACTAGTTTAACATTACAAGAATTAATAAAACATATTGGTAAAGATGAATTAAAGTGAATTTGTACATCTTTTCAAACTTCAAGTCATAAGATTGTTGATGTAACTAAAATTACAACTCATGATAATTCTAATCCTTTGTTTTATGTTGAATATGCTTATGCAAGAATTTATGGAATCTTAAATAAAAACAATTTTTGCTTAAATAAAAATCATCAATTTATTAATGAAGAAGATGAAAGTATTATAGAAATTGTGAATGAATTATCTTTATATGATCAAACTTTATGAAATGTTATTAAAAATAAAGAAACACAAATTCTTAATAATTACTTATATAAACTAGCAAATAAAATTCATGAGTTTTATAATAAAGTTAATATTAGTAATTTAAGCAATGAAACTAGAAAAAATAACTTGTTACATATTTTGTATGCAACTTCAATCATAATAAAAAATGGTTTAAAACTTTTAGGAATTAATGCTTATGAAAAAATGTAAAAGCAATGACTTAATTAAAAAAGAAATCATTAATAAAACGAATGATTTAAATGAACGTGAAAAATTGTTTTTAAGAATTATTGTTGAAGAATATATTAATACAGCAAATCCTGTAGGAAGTATTTTTTTATTACAAACTAATAAAGATTTAGATTATTCAAGTGCTACTGTAAGAAATATTATGTCAAGCTTAGAAAAGAAAGGATATTTAGTAAAAAATCATACAAGTAGTGGAAGAGTTCCTTCAACTTTAGGATTTAAGTATTATGAAGAAAATCTTGTAAGTTTTAATTTACCCTTGGCATTAAAAAATAAACTAAGTACTATTTTTAAAAAAAGAAATAGTAATATTGATGAAGTTATTGCTGATTCAGTGAAATTAATTTCTGATATTATTCAATTACCAACAATTATTACTTCAATTCATGAAGACACATTGATTAAAAAAATTGAATTAATTCAACTAGATAACAACAATGCTTTGTTAATTATTGTTTTTAGTGATAGTAATTTAATTAAAAATGAAATTAACTTTTTAAAACCAGAATTAATTAATGATATTAGTATTTGTGTACAAATTTTAAATGATCGATTAATTAATTTAAATATCAAAGAAGTGTTAGAACAAATAAATGTAGTATCAAGATTAATTAAAGAAAAAGTTAAAAATTATGAATTTATTATGCAACAAATCTTAGAACGCATTTTTAATCAAAACTTTATGAAAAATGATAAAGAAGTGATTGCTACTAAAAATGTTTTAAAGCATAAAGAATTTCAAGAAGTAAATAAATTAAATAAGGTTTTAAATTTATTAGATAATTCAAGTATTTGAGAACAATTAGCATTGAAGTCATTAAATGAAGATGCTCCAAAAATTACTTTTGGGAATGAATTAAATCAAGAAGAATATGCAGATATAGCAATTGCTACAACTAATATTAATATTAATGATAATACTAAAAAACAAATTAGTATTGTTGGTCCAACAAGAATGAAATATGGTGAAGTTATAGCGTTATTAAGTTTTATTAAAAATGAACTTGAAAATAATGATTAATCTTGCTTTTATTGATAAATTAAAAATTCATAAATTTAAAAGATGATTAATTAAAACAAATAATTTATATTATTTAAAAAAAGATTTTAATTTTTTATTTTACTTATTTTTTATTCTTAAACCTTTAAATATTACAGATCCATTTAATTTTGAAAGTTTAAAAGCTTTTTATTTAAAAAATATCCAAGAATGAAATCTTTTCTTTTCTTCTTTTTTTGTTGATAAAAATACTAATTGTGAATTAAATGCAAATTATCAAGAATTTATTTTCAGTTTATATGAAAATAAAGAATTATCACAGATTAATAATTTTTTTTATTTTATTCATTCTAAAAACTTGTTTTATATGAATTATTACAACTTATTTAAAGAAATTTATAAAAATATAGAATTAGCAACTTTTAATAAATTTTTTGTAACTTTTTTATTAAATTATGCTTTATTTTTTAAACATTATTTAGAATTAAAGAATAATCATTTAGCAAACAAGATTTCACTGCGCTTATATCTTGAAAATATTTATACTTATAATATGCAATTAATTTTTCAACAAAACTTTAATGATTTTTATATAATAGCAAACAAATTATTACCATGTCACTTTTAAGAAAATTAAATTTACCCAATGATATTAAAAAATTATCAGTTAATGAATTAGATGAATTAGCTTTAGATTTGTATCATGAAATACTTGAATTAAGTAAAATTAGATCAATTCATTTTTCTAGTAATCTAGGAGTTATTGAATTAACAATTAGTTTACTTAAAGTCTTTAATCCACTAAAAGATAATATTATTTTTGATGTAACACATCAAACTTATATTTATAAAATGTTAACTAAAAGACTAAACAAAATGAAAAGTATTAGAACTTATCAAGGTTTAAGTGGTTTTCAAGATCCATTTGAATCAAAATATGACAAGTTTAGTGCTGGACATGCTGGAACTAGTTTAAGTGCTGCTACAGGTATATATTTAGGTTTAAGTAAATCTCAACAATTAAATAGTGATGTTGTTGTTATTATTGGAGATGCTAGTTTAAGTAATGGTATGGCTTTAGAAGCTTTAGAAGCTAATATTGATTTAAAAGTTCCATTAATCATTATTATTAATGATAATAATATGTCAATTTCACAAAATATTGGTTCATTACATCATATTTTAGTTAATTTGCAAAAAAATAATACTCATCCTAATTTTTTTGAATATATGGGTTATAAGTATTTTGGAGTAATAAATGGACATAATCTATATGAATTAATAAAAGTTTTAGATGAAGCAAAAACATATAAAAATAAGTATCAAACTTCAGTAATTATTCACATAAAAACTATCAAAGGATATAGATATAAATTAGATACTAATGGATCTTATCATTCATATAAATTCAATACAGATTCATATGATGCTATTAAAAATAGTACTGGATATTTTATTAATCAAGAATTAATCAAATACTACAAAACTAATAAAAATTTTAAAGTAGTAAGTCCAAGTATGACATATAACATGGGTTTTAGTGAATTAATGAAAGAAATGAAAAAAAACTTCATTGATTTAGGAATCCAAGAAGAAAATGCCATTACGATTGCTGCTGGAATTAGCATTAAGAAAAAATATTATGTGATTGTAAATACATACAGTACTTTTTTACAAAGAACTTATGATCAATTAATGCATGATGTAGCAAGAATGAAATTACCATTAACAATTTTGTTAGATCGAGCAGATTTGTGCGGAACAAATGGAGCAACTCATACTGGGATTTTTGATGTAAGTATGTTAAAAACAATTCCAAATACTTTAATAACTAATCCAATATCAAATTATCAAGTTTGAGAATTATTAAAGTATTCTATACAAAATAATAAAGATCAAATTTTTGTAATTAGATATGATACTAAACAAGTTAATGCAAAAAATGAACTCATTGAATTTATTAATAATTTACCAATTAAATTTAATGAATGACAAATTTTAAAGCATCATTCTAATAATAAAATTTGTTTTATTTCAAGTGGTACTTATTATTTAAAAATCTTAGATGAATTTATGAATTTACCAAATATTAGTTTTATAAATGCATTGTTTTTAAATAATTATTCTATAAATAGTTTGAAATGACTTTTTAATCAAAATTTTCAAACAATTATTGTTTATGAAAGATTAAATGAAATTAATACTTTAGCTAATGAACTTGAAGCTTATTGTTTTAATAATAAGATTAATATCAAAATTATTAAAATGAATTATCATGGTTTTATTGTTCATGGAGAAAATGAAAAACTTGATGAACTTTATCATATGGATTTAAAAACAATTAAAAAGTATTTTGATGAAAATTTACATTAAAGATTAAAAGCATTGTGTTTCTTATTATTTAGTTAGATATAAAATAATTAAATTAGATTAAAGGTTATAAAAATATGAATAAAGAAGATATAAAAAAAACTTTAAATATTCCTCATACTGATTTTTTAATGAAAGCTAATCATGAAACTTCAGATCTTAAGATTCATGAGTGATGAATAAAAAATCAAATCTATGAAAAATCACTACTAAAAAATAAAAATAATATTCAAAAAATTTTACATGATGGTCCACCTTATGCAAATGGAAAATTACATATTGGACATGCAATGAATAAAGTTTTAAAAGATATGTTTGTTAGATTATGAAATATGCAAGGATATTATTCACCATTTGTGATGGGATGAGATGTACATGGATTACCAATTGAACACGAATTAATTAAATTAGGGATTAATAAAGATCCAAAATTATCCATTATTCAAAAAAGAGAAAATTGTAAAGAATTTGCTTTAAAAAATGTTGAACTTCAAAAAGAACAAATTAAGCAATTAGGAATTTTTACTAATTATGATGTAATTTATAAAACTTCTGATCCATTTATTGAATTTAAACAATTAAGATTGTTTAATGAAATGATTAAAGATGATTTGATTTACAAAGCTTTAAAGCCTGTTTATTGATCATGATCTAGTCAATCAGCATTAGCAGAAGATGAAATTGAATACCATGATGAAGAATCTGATTCAATTTTTGTGAAATTTGATTTAGTTGATAATAATTATAAAGATACAGCATTATTAATTTGAACAACTACACCATGAACAATTCCTGCAAATTTAGCAGTTGCAGTTCATCCAAAATTTAATTATGCATGAATTGAAGTTAATAATAAGAAATATATTGTTGCTTCAGATTTAATCAATTCATTATCAAAGAAATTAAATTGAAAAGATCTTCAAGTTTTAAAAAACAACATTAAAGGAAGTGAACTAGAAAATTTAAAATATCTTCACCCTCTTTATGATGAAACTCATCCAATTATTCTAGCAGATTATGTAAGTGCAGATGATGGTACAGGTTTAGTACATAATGCTCCTGCTTTTGGATTAGATGATTATAAAGCATGTTTAAAATATGGAATTGGTCCACAATACTGTCCAATTGATAATTATGGTAAATTTGATAATACTGTTAAATCTAAAGCATTAGTTGGAATGTTTTATAAAGATGCTAATAGTTTAATTATTGAATGATTAAAAAATAATGATCATTTATTAAGTGCATCAAAATTTACTCATAGTGTAGCATTTGACTGAAGAACAAAAAAACCAGTTATATATAGAGCAACAAAACAATGATTTGTTGATTTAAATAAAATTAGAGAACAATTAGTAAATACTGTTAATGATGATTCAAAAGATGGAATTAAATTTCCTAATGGTTCATGAGCAAGAAAAAATTTAGCTTACATGGTTGGACACAGAAGTGAATGAACAATTTCACGTCAAAGATATTGAGGGGTACCAATTACTATTATTTATGATGAATATCATAAACCTATCTTTGATTTTGAATTAATGAATCATATTGTTGATTTAATTGAACAAGCAGGAACAAGCAATATTTGATTTAGTGAACCAGTAGAATACTTTTTAACTGATAAATACAAAAATAATGCTTGCAAATACTATAAAGAAACAGATATTATGGACGTTTGATTTGATTCTGGTTCAAGTCACAATATCTTTAGTCATTTTAACTGAAATTATCCAGTTGAACTTTATTTAGAAGGAGTAGATCAATATCGTGGTTGATTTAATTCTTCAACAATTACTGGAGTAGTATTACATAATAAAGCACCATTTAAAACTTTAATTTCTCATGGTTTTATTCTTGATAATAAAGGAAACAAGATGTCAAAATCACTAGGAAATGTAATTAGTGCTGAAGAAATACAAAAAAAATATGGTAATGATATTTTTAGATTATGAGTAGCATCAAGTAACTGAATGGATGATGT
>JAGBPV010000023.1 GCA_017633195.1 bacterium | reverse complement strand
ACATATACATTATCTTTAATTTGTTTAAATGTCATGATCGATTTTCTTGCTCCTTTTTGAACCAAAGAATAGTAACATTCAAAACTTATTTTGTTATGATATCAATGAAGCAAAAGACCCCAAAAATTATAATTTATAATATTGTTTTGAACTATTAAATAATCCTTACCCAATATAGCATCTTTATCCATGCTTCCAATTCTATATCTCTCAAATTCTTCATCGATTAATACAACTGCTACATTTTCAAACTTCTTTTGTAAATATTTAAATGATTTTGAATTACATTCTTTAGTAACAACTAAATCAGGAAGATATTGGAATTTTGCTTCTTCAAAAGCTAAATTTGCATTAGTAACTTTAAATTTTGAATAGTCTCATTCTTTTGTTTCTAAATAACAAAATAAAAGAAATGAAGAAGTTAAAAGTGGTGAAAAAAATAATTTTATTTTTAAAATTTTAGGAATTTGTTTGTTTATTCTGCAAGTTAATATTATTATTTTTATTATTTAAAGAATAAGAAATAGTTAATGTAATTATCAGAAATATCATGAATGATATAAATGTTATCAAACCATCATGAATATTAATTCCAAACACAATTATATTTGAAAGAGTATAAAGACCATAAATAACTACTAGAAATCATCAATAAAAAAATAAATTTCCTAATAGTTTTAAACTTATTGTTATTTCTCATGGTTGATTTTGTTTTTTATTATCTAATTGTTCCATTAACAAATCCTTAGATCATGATCTTATGAACTGTAAGTTTTATTCTTTTGCTGTTCATTAATATATTCTTGTTTTGTTCATTTTTTATATCTTAAATAGTTATAAAGAAGTAATGATGAAAAACTTCAATTAAAGATGAAATATTTTATTTTTAAGTTTTTTGGTAATGGGTAATTATTATTAGTATTTTTAATAAAAATGATTTCAATTATAATAATAAGCAAAACAAAAAACATTAAAATTCCTATTCAACAGTAAAGTTGAATGAATCAATCATTTCTAGACATTACCTTATAAAATCGGTATATGTATTTTGTATTATCTGGATGAGAGATAATTATCGAATTAAAAATAATTTCCATTATTGATCAAAATAAAAGAAGATACAGCAAAATATTTATCTTTAATACTTTTATATAAAATGGATATTTATCTTTTTTTACATATCTCATGTGTAAATATAAATGGTATATTATTAGTGTTCAGTTCAATTGACATCTAATGATCCAAAAACACATGATAAAACATCTGAAGTTAGTCCAAGTCCATCCATGCCTGCTTTTATGCAATCAGTTATAAATATTGTTCTTGCATCAGTAGGATCAACTATTATGTCTGCACAGTTAGCAACCTTAGCTGCAATAAGTGCTGCTTTAAGTAAATCTCAATCACTCATTGCTATTTTAATATCGTTTCTTAAAGCTTCCAAATCATTTAATATTACTAAAAAACCAGAATAAATACTAGATATTTCTGCTATACAGTTTTCTAATAGAGTAACCGTCTGATTATAAGTTTTTCAAGCAAGACCAGTAGCAACTCCATCTGCAACTGCAGCAACTGTAGTAATGATTGCTTCAGGCCATTGAGCAGTTAGTCAATCAGCAGCTGCAATTGCTGCTGTAATAGTAGTACAAGTAGTTAAAATAATAGCATAATTTTTTAGTTTTCTTAATTCATTTATCATTGAATTAGTATCTGTAATAATAGTATGAATATTTTGACTGCTAATTGAAGTAGCATATGGAATTGGAGTTAGTTTTCATCCTCCATGTCCATCACCGATTCATTCATAACCATTGGGTGTTCATGTTGGTCTTGGAACAAAAAAATTAATAGATTTTCTTTGTTTTGGTGTTAAATTGTTAAATTTATTCTTAACTTTTTGCATTAATGATGTATAAGAGATTTTCTTTGTATATAATTCATTAATTATTTCTTTTGCCTTATCAATAACTGAACTATTTTTTTTATAGTTTGAGTTATAAGTTGTTGATGTTTGTACAAATAATAAATTATTAACTTTATTAGATGAATTAAAAGCAAAATAATTATTAATCATATTATCCATTTTGCTTTGAGAAACTTGTGATAATAAAATTGAATTTATATTTGTATTTCATGAGTTTTAATTTTATCTTGATTAATAATAGTTATATTTGGTTTATTAGTATTACTGGATATAATTGATAAATTGCTATTATTTTTAGTAACTTTAATTGGTGCAACTATTGCTGTTGTTAGTGCTGTAGTTTCTAAAAAACTACCTGCTAATACTCTTATAATTTTTTTTCATATATATGACTCCTTTATCTTATTTGACACAGAATTATTGCTTGCTTACTTTAATAAAAAATAATTAATCATTAGAATTTAAATCATTAATAATTTTTTGAAGTGATGTAATGTTTTTATCAATTTGTTGAAGTGCTTCTTTAGCTCCAATTAAATTTATGTGTTTTTTTAATTCTAATTTTAAGTTTAAAAATAAAGGTATTATTTCTTTAAAACATGATATTGTTTTTTGTACATGTAATCATGGCAATAAATATGAAATATTTGTATATTTTTGACAAATTTTTTTATTTATTTCATTAAAAGTTCTTACAAATGAATCTAAAACAGCTGAACTTATTGCACATGATATCCCAGTAAGTCCCAAAATAAAACCAAAACAAAATATTGCAATATTCAAATTTAAGAATGTTAAAATACATAAAAATAGTGAAATAATAAGTCCTGCTGCACCTAAAGCATTTTTTTGTATTTGAAGATTTTTTATAAAATTATTTATCACAAATGTTGAATTTATAATAGTTTGAGTAAATTGATTATCTGTTTGAATTAATTGATTATTTTCAATAACTAAATTATTAGTTGATATTAGATCATTAATTCAATAATTGGTAATTAAATCATCTTCATTGCTTACAAGTAAAACAGTTTGTAATTTTTTAAGATAATACTTATTTTCATGATTTATTTTTTTAATTTCAACAATATTTTTATTACTATTTAATGATTGATTATTTATTAATTTATTGTTAGTAGCTTTATTATCAGAATAAGTATAATTATTTACTACAATATTGTTTGATGTATTACTAAAACATAAACTTAAAACTGAAATTGCAAAACCAGAAACTCCCATAATCCAAAAAACAATATTTTTTCATTTTTTATTAAATGGTTTATTTTTGTCATCTTTTTTAAAAATAATTTTTACTCATTTAAACACTTAACATTATTCCTTTTTAAAGTGAATTAATTTCAGTTGATAATTGTTCAGAAATAATTTGAAGTTGATTTATTGAATTATTTAATTTTGAAATTGCATTATTTACACCAACAACTCATGTATAGCTTTTTAAATTATTAATAGCATTGTTTAATTGAATAATACACAATTGTATTAACTTATATGTTTGAGTTAAACTACTTGATAAAACTGATAAATCATCATCAGTATTTAATGTACTTTGAATTTGTTGTACTAAACTACTTATAGAATTTATAACTTGGCCAAATGCACCAGATATAACTGTATTAAATACTGTTGCAATTGCTATAGCTATTGCAGCTGTTGTACCAAAATCAAAAACTCCTAATATTGCTAATACTAATGCTATAGAACCACCAATTCCCATAATAACATCTTCTTGTGTATTCAATGAACTTGAAAGATTTTGCAAATTATTTATGGTATTTTTTAATATTTGTTTTATTGATTGATTACTAATATTATTATTTCAACTATATAAAGCATTTGAATTATAACTGTTATGAACTGATTCATTATAAGTTGATAAATTAATATATCTTGAAGCATATGATGAATCAATTTGAGAATTTTTATAATATAAATTACTATATTCATGTTGTTTTATACTATTTTCAACTTTTATAGTAGATTCATCTTTATTTAAAGATTTTTTGCTTGATAATTCATTTTTTAATTTATTTAATAAAGCATTAACTAAAATAAATTCATTGTCATTGAGTTTTTTATTTATTAAAGAATTTAAATATTGTTTTGAATTTTTTATTTTATTAATTTCACTATTAAGTACTGATTCAAAAAGTTCTGAATTTTCATTAAATTTATTTTTTTTCAAAAATAAGTTAACAATACTATTCATATTTTCATATTTAGTATTAATTGTTTTTAAATCAGTATTAGTAGAATTTGAATCTTTGTTTCATTTAACAAAAGTATAAGTATTTGATCTATTGTTTTCTATTGCATTTGTGGCACTAATACTTATGATTGATAATGCGCTAAGTCCTATAGTTAAAGAACGAAGTGCTATTTTTTCTTTTTTT
>JAGBPV010000022.1 GCA_017633195.1 bacterium | reverse complement strand
CTTATATAAATGTTAATTATGACAATCAAAGCATCAATTATAAGATTTCAACTTTTATTTCTCAAATTGATGTAACTAATCTTATTAAAGCAACTAAAAATAATAGTGAAGAAGTAGTATTAGAAATTAACTCTTTGCCATTACTAAATACTAATAACAATAATATATATACAATTACAAATTCGACAAATCCTTTATATGAAGCCTCAACTTATAAAAATGCTTCATTTAGTGAATTATTAAATTATTTAAATACGAATATTTCAAACACAATTGATTTAAATAATTTTGCATATTCAATTATTAAAACTTTTACTAATGCTACTGCAAAAACTTCATTAAATAATGCTGTTAATTTAATTATTAAAAATGAATTAGAAAAATTATGAAATGCGCAAGATATTAAATTAACAAATAAAGATGGACAAACAACAACCTTTTGATTAAATTCTTTAACATTTAGCGTATATAATCCAAATATTAATGCACTATATGATAATTATGCTGCTCTTTATGCATTATTAAATCAAACAAGTTATCCTGCATTATATTTAAAGATTACTTGAAATCAAACTATAAATAGTGAAAACTATGATTATTCTGGAATTCTTGTTGGTAATAGTACTGATGGAGCTAATATTTATAATGGATTTGAAATAAATAATTTTGCTAAATTTAATTTTGAACAACTCAATGAAGACATGGCATCATATTTAAATAAAAACTTAAATATTAATTGGAATAATTTATTTGTAAAAAATTTTACTTCAAATGAAGGAAGTAGTTCATCTAGCACAATATATGAAGAACGTTTTAGATATACTATTCAACAAGTAGTTCAAAGTGAATATAATTCAAGTACTAGCACATATAATCCAATATACACTGAATTTCTTTCTTATGTTCATAATGCAATAATGTTACAAAATCCAAATATTTCTCAATTTGTTGAATTAGATGGAATATATGTACCATTTGTTTGATTTATTCAAAGTATTTATGTTGTATTTCCTCAAAATATTTTATTTAGTGATTATGCTACTGGTGAATATCGAAATGCAACAATCAACTTTAATTTAAAACTTCTATCAACTTATTCATGCTATGATACTACAAGTTTTTATGGTGGAATATTCCATAGTACAATAAACATTCCAAGTGTTTCTTTAAATATTAATAGTAATACTTTTTATTTTGAACCTGGAAATTCATTATTAGATGCAACTGAAGTTGTTAATGATTTTAAAACTAATGTTTTTACTTCTAATTTAACTATGACTTTAACAAATTATCAATCTTCTTTAATTTATTCAATACTTTATGATGATGGAAATAATAGTAATTATGCATCAAATACTTGGTATTATGAACATGCTTTAATTTGAGCATTTGATGATAGTACTTTTAGTTTTGCAAATTTTAAAAATTTTGATTATGAAAATATTGCTTTTACTGCTTCAGATTTAGAAACTTATATTCAACCTTATTTCTTTTTATACAGTACTATTTCACAAGCATCAACAAATTTATCAGTTGATGATATTATGAATGGAATTTGAACAAATTGTAAGTTCTATTATGATCCAGATTATACAACAAATGCGTGTTATATTGGTAATATTACAGTTAAAGGTTTTAGTCCAACTAGTTCAACAAATAAACAAATATTAATTAACTGGTTGTCAAGTAATTTGAAGAATCCAATAACTTCTTCAAATTCAAGCGATTATATTGTTCAATATAGTGTAAATAGTATTAGTAGTATATTAAGTAATGAAATAACTGCAAGTTCATATACAGAATTAACAAATTACCAAACATTATTAGATAATATTGTAGATAGTAATTTAATAAGTTTATCAAACAATACTTTATTTACATCTTATTATAATGGTTCTTACAGTTATGTAAATGTTACTGTTAATAAAAATAATTATGAATTAACTGCAGAAGCAATAGCAATTAATAATAATGCAGATACAGTAACTTTTGGTTTAAGATATTATCTTGGAAACAATCAATATATAACTTTAAATACTGAAGTTATTTTTACTAATTGATATACACCAAATAATATTTATAATTTAGCATCAAATTATAATCAAGCAATATCAAACAATACAGTTTATAAAGAATAAAGTTCTTTGTGTTAGTTTCATTATTAAATATCTTTTGTTTAAAGAAGAATTGTGTACTATAGTTTCAAATTCTATAAATGTTATAATATAAACATGGATAATAAAATTTTTAAAGCAAAATTAAATCTTGATTTTTTTATTATTAATAATCGAATTGTTTTAAGTGAAGCTTATAAAAAAAACATTAAACCAAAAAAAATTACTGGTACAAGATTAGGATCTATTTTTGAAGATTCTAGTAGTCAAGTAAAAACTTGAATGCAAATGTTTAATTTATACACAGAACCTTTTGATGAAATTTATAGTTTAGTTGGTCAAACTATTGAACCTAAACTAAGAAAATATTATGAAGCTTTAGTACATACTAATTACATAAGTTATAATCCAAAAAAAATTAATTGAGATTTATTTAAAGATTTAAAAATTTTTGGTGGAATTCCTGATGGTGAACCATTAAATAATAACAGTCAGATTGATTATTTAAATAATCAAAGAATGATTGAAATTAAAACTGCAAGTATTGATCAATTTCTTTTTGAAAAGAAGAATGGATTTTACTACATGCAAAAAGAAGATGGCTTACCAATAATTAAAAATAAAGATGTAAAATACAATTCTTGATTTTTAAATAATAAGATTAGTATTCCTAATAACTATTTATTCCAATTATCTTTATATATGTATTTAAAAAAAGTTGATTTAGGTGCTTTTATTATTGGTTTTGTACCAACTATTAATTATAAAGATCCTAAAGATTATGATGTTAAAAGTAATGAAGTTAGAATTGTAAATTATACTTTAAATTTAAAAAAATTTCAATGATATATTGATTATGCAACTAAATGATGAAATACATATATTGATACAGGAATTAGTCCAAAGTTAACTCAACAAGATTTAGATTGATTTTATGAAGTTTATGAAAATCATTAATTATTTTTATTTATAAACTCTAAAATTAAGTGTTTTTTTGTTGAAATTAATTCTTATTTCTTTTATTTCATCTGTTTTATTGCTTACTTTTGCTTTTTTATTGTTGGAAAAAAATAAAATATTAGTTAATAATTCCATAGCTTCTATATTGAGGAAAGACATATT
>JAGBPV010000021.1 GCA_017633195.1 bacterium | reverse complement strand
TAATGGATTTGAATTTAGTAACATTGGGATTTTAGCTAAATGATTAAATTGTAAAGTTTATTAATGCAGTCCTTATACATTATATTAAAGAGCATCAAATGAAAATATCAATGGATTAGTTAGAAGACTATATAAAAAGGCTACAAATTTTTATGAAATAAGTGATCAAGAAATCTATTAATTACAAGAAAAAATCAATAATATGCCATGCAAAATACGTTGTATAATTTTCTTAAAAAATCCTGTTGCACTTGAAATTGCATTTAGGGATTATTAATATTCTTATTTGTATGACTGATATTTGAATTAATTGAAAATTCAGTAATAATTGCAACAATTCCGGCTAGCAATGCAATAGCACTAATACTAGATATAAGAATTAAATACTTCTTTTTCATATATTATTATTCTAAAATTGGTTATTATTTTCTTAATCATATCACAAGAAAACAATAATTATTTGAAAATTAAATTATAAATTGTGGTATCAAAGGTACAAATTTAGATTATTTTAATCAGATGAAGAAGTGCTTGAACTTGTTTGATAATTTACATAATAAGTTTGAGTGTTAGTTATTGTTTCATTACCTAAAACATTATTTAAAATGTATGTAATTGTGATTTCATATTCTCCAAGTTTGTCAAAATAATAATTGAATGTAAGATCGTTTCCACTTAAACTACCATTATTACTATAATCAATACCTGCAGTCTTATTAATAATGCTGTATGTGTAAGTACCACTAAATGTTGGTGAAGATACAGTTTGTCCACTATAGGTTGCAGTGTTATTAAAATTAATTAATTCTGGACTGGTTATATTTAAAGTTCCATTACTACTATTATTGAAGGATTGTGTACTATCTAATGGGTATGAATAAGAAAATGTGGACGGTGCATCTCATGTTGTTCCATATCCAGATACACCAAACAAACCTCCGATAATACCATTTTGAGTTGGCATTGGTGCTACATTTATTTCACCAGGCAAATCATTAAATTGTACATCATTAGAAATTGCAGTAGGATTTGATAATGTACCAATTGATAAACCAAATGGTTCAGGAATACTTGGGGTTGGTTTGTTATCAACGCTTTGTCTCATTCATGCATTCAATCAAAGTTGTGTATTAAGCATAGGTAAATTTAATTCACCATTTGTATAAGTTAATTGTGCTAATTCATAAGGCAAAGTTCATGTAAATATACTACCTACAGCAATTGGTGTTATTTTATTATCAATACTTCCTCAGTCTAATACATTACTAGTATTATTTTGACCACTGTATCACTTTACACTAATAGGTTTTGTTGAAATTGCTTGAATTGTTAAAAATTCATTAGCACCTAAATTATCATTAGTTGGCATTTGTGAAAAATAAACTTTGCAATCATCAAAATATGATGCATTTACATCATTTAATGCATATCAAAAATATCATTGATTAATAAAATCATATCATTCAGTACTTGAAGAATTTCCAACTCAATCTAACATTTGTTTTTCAAATAATTGTTCCAAACTACCATTTTCACTATACGAAGTTGAAAATTGTAATGGATTGATAATTTTAAAACTATAAGTAGTATTTTCTATTAAAGGTTTTTTGCTAGTTGCATTACTTATTGATAAAGATACACTAATTGAAAATAATTGTGATGAAGTAGTAATATCTGGAGCAAAATTATAACTAAAATTAGTTCAATTTGCTGGTGAAGAAGTTGATAAAACAAGCGTTTTGGTAGTTAATATTTTATTATTGATTAAATCGGTAATTGTATAAGTTAAAGTTCCACTACTGTTATTTATATTAATACTTTTGCCATTTTCTTTAATATTAGTTAAACTAAAACTATTAGTTAAATAATTAACTGTATTTACATTAGATAAATTTGCTTGATTTTGATTGATATCTAAATCATAGTTCAAACTATTGTAATCAGTAGGAATTGGGATAGGAACAAGACTATTCTTTCCTACAGAACCAGGTCCATTTTTTGAACCATTACTACTTGTTTTATCAGGGCTTGTACTATTTTTTGTAGAACCACTTGAAGTTTTTCCACTAGTTTCATGTCCACCACCACTATCTTTATTTAATGGAGTTTTATCAGGATTTGAATTTGAATTTTTGCCTTGATCACCAGCACTTTGACCACCATTTCCTTGAGTGTTTCCTGGTGCATCTTTAGCATTCTTATTTTGCTTATTTGTACCATTTTGGTCTGATCCATTATTAGAATTGTTTTGGTTTGTTACACCACCACTATTTGTTTTGCCAGCATTTGGATTACTTGGAGAAGGACTATTTGCACTTGAATTCTTTGTTCTACCAGTAGATTTACTAGGATTTGAACTATTTGGTTTAGAGCTATTAGTTGTTGCTGATTTTGCAACTAATTTATTATTAGAATGAATTGTAACTGCTGCAGTAGAACCAGCAATTATTGCTAATGCACCAATAATAGCACCCCCTACTAATAAATATTTAGATTTTCTTTTTA
>JAGBPV010000020.1 GCA_017633195.1 bacterium | reverse complement strand
AATAAAATTATAAATACTTTGATTACTCATACTACTATTTACTCAAGTATTTAATTGTTCTTGTGTAAATCATTGCGCATAACCATTAGTATTATAACTAGTTGTTAAAGCTAAATCATGAGTAATATCAAAGTTATAAGTATTTGTTAAAGTTAATTTGGAATTATTAAGATTATTAATTGATAAAGTTACTTCAATTTTATAATTATCAAATGAACTAAAATCATAACTAAAATTAGTTCAATCTGAAATTGAAGCTGATAATAAATTTATTGTTTTAGAAGTTACATTAGAATTACCACTTGTTGTATTTGTAATTGTGTATGTTAGTGAACCTGAACTATTATTCGCATTAATCAATCCTGCAATATCTTCAAGATTTGATAAACTGAAGGTAATATTTGTAGTATGAACAGTAGTTGCTGAAGATGAACTTGCTGGATTGTTATTAATATTTAAATCAAATGATAAATCACTTAAACTTGTTGGAGTTAAAGTAATTGGATCACTTATTATTTGCACAGTTGCTTTATCAAGTGTTGAACTATTTGCAACAATTACACGATATTGTGTTTGTTGAGTTAAATTATTTACAGTATAAGTACTTGTTTGGCTTGAGTTGCTTTCTACTTGTTCTCAATTTCCATCATTTTCATATTCTCAAAAATAATTAGGAGAAGAAATTAAATTACCAAAACTTGTTTCATTTAAATTTAATGTAGTACCATGATCATAATATATGGAAGAATCTGTTGCAGTAACTTGTAATTGATGATAATTAATTGTATATGTGGTATCAACAGGACTTGAAAGGTTTGGCAATGTAACACTTGCTTTTAATGTATATGTTGAAGTTGATGAATTTAATGAACTTAATGATAAAGTATAAGTATTGCTTGTATCTGAAGTTATTTCTTTATCATTTAAGTATCAAGTAATAGTTGCATGATTTAATGCATTATTAATAACTTCATTATTTTGATTTACATTTAAAGTAAAAGTATATTCATTATATGAAGAACCAGATACATTACTATAAATATCTAATGTATTATTTTCATTATCTCCATTAGGTGTTGAAATTGAAGCATTAATATTTGAACTATTTACTGAAATAGTTACTTGATTAGAAATAATTTGTTGTTCACTAGAATCATCAGTATTTGTAACATGTAAAGTAAAAGTTGTTTGTTTTTGAATAATAACATCTGGCAATGTTGATGGAAAAGTTGAAGTTACAGTACCAATAGCAGTTCCATTTTCATATCATTGATAACTAGCATTAGAATAAATGTGTGATTGAGTTGAATTATTGCTTATTTTATCAGTGTTAGCATTAGTATCATAATTCAAAGTACTAGAAGTTGGTGTAATGTTTAATGCATAATAATTAATTGTAAAAGAAGTTATATTGATAATATTATGCACATTATTTGCAGATGATGTAGATGAATCATCAGTAGAATTAGCAGTAGTTGAATATGTTTTATTATTATAAGTAAAACTTATTTCTGCACTAACTGTATTTTTTCCAACACTATAAGTATGAGTAAATGTAGTATTTGATGATGAAGTTACTTCTTTATCATTAACATATCAAGTAACATTTAAATTTGAAAAATCTTTGATTGGCAAATTTAATGTTAATTCTTGACTTGCATTACTACTTGAATAGATATTTAAAGTATTATCAACACTACTTTTATTATTACTTGAAATAGTAGCATTAATTATACTTTCAATTGTTGGACTTATTGTAATAGTATTTGATGTTAAAGTATAAGAACCAATGGTTTCAAGTAATCTATACGTTTGATTAGTACCAGTTACATTACTAATAGTATATTCTTTACTTGTTGCATCATCAATATCAGTTCAACTGTTATTATTTTTTTCTTGTCATTGATATGAAGTTGCATTAGTTGAAGTTATATAAACATTACTTGAACTAGTATTTGGTGCTAAAGTTACACTAGAATTAATATTTACGTTATAAGTATTTGAATTATTAACTTGTTGAACATCAGATGATGTATTTGCTAAAATTTCAACATTATTGTAATAAATCATGAATGAAGATGTAGTGATATCATGACTAGCATTTGCACCTTCAATACTAATCGTTGCAGTAAGTTTATAACTTCCTGGAACAAAATCAGTTAAAGTATTAAAATCAACATTTAAACTACTATTTATGCTTATTTGATCATTAGATAAATTGATTGCTTGATCAGTTTTAGTATTTTGTAAAGTAAAAGTTGCAGTTGCATTTGCTGTAGATATTAATCCAGGATTTTTTATTGAAAATGAGTATATATTATTTTGATTTAAAATGGTTTTGTCTAATTGAAGTGAACTAGTATTTTCATCATTACTGCAAGTAATAGTAGGTTCATTTAAAACATTAACAGTAATGGTATTAGAAGTTCAAACATATGTTTTATCATTAGATGTATAAGTTGCTTTTAAATAAAAAGTACTATTAGATGTTATATCGCTAAAAGTTTCATTTTCATTAGTATCAGATGTTAATTCTTCACCATTTTCATATCATTGATATTTTAAATTACTTATAGGAATATTATTATCATTAAAAGAACCTACTGAATCTTTTGTAAGAGAAAATGATACTGAACCTTTAGGTTGAATATTTACTGTGTTATTTGATACATCACTTCCAGTAATTTGTAATTGTGTATCATTAATAGTAATACTTTGACTTAAAGTATTGTTTTGTATACCATAGATTGTTGGTAAATTTGTAAACTGTGCAGTAATAGTATTTGCACCTGGAACTAAATTGGGAATAAATGTGGAATTGTTGTTATTTGATATGACATTACCATTTAAATTTCAAATAATGTCTTTTGGTTGGATATTAAAAATTGTATTGTTATAAAGCAATTTAAAAGATAAATTATATGAAGTATTATTAAGGTTTTTTAATGAACTTTGAATTATTTTGTTGCTTCCATCATAAAATGCAGCACTAAATTCATTAGCATTAAAAACTGGATTTATTGTAATTGGTTTTGATTTTGCTAATAAATTACCATTTAAATAAGATTCAACATAATACTGATTACTTGTAGAGCTAACTGTAACAGGATAAGTACTTTTATTTCAATTTTGAATTAATTGATTGTTGCAATATCATTTATAAGTAATATTTTTTGAATTTTGTATATTCTCATTATTAGCAGTTAAAGTTAAAGAACTATTATAATTTGCACTATAATCATTACCATTATTATTTTTAAATCCACTAACTTTAATAGTTGTTACTTTTGTATTATTAGCAGTAGTTGAATTTGAACTTGAATTGTTGTTACTGCATGAAACTGCAGCACAAACAATACTACCACTTAATAGTAAAGCAGCAATACTACCTATAACATATTTAATTGTTTTATTTTTCACTAATATTATTCCTCCATGTTTTTTAAATTTTTATAAATTATTATTTTAATTGTAGCAAATTATTTATATTTTTTATATTTTGACAAATCACTCAATACTTCAAATTAAATAATTCATGGATTTAAATTACTAAAATATCAAAAATATGACAAATATTAAAATTTGTATATTTCTTTTAAAAAATATTTTTGATGTCAACAAAAAATGTTGTCTTTTTTTATAATCATTTAATTTGTAATTAAATAAAAGCAAAATATAGTAATTTTGCCTATTAATCTTTGAACAAAATAATATTTATCTAAATTATTAGAAGATAAAGATGATGAAATATTTACAAATTATGATGAAAAACAATATAAATTAGTTTCAAAAGATTTAAGAAAATTTTCTATCTAAATTATTGATTGAATGTTAAAAAAGAAAATATTTATTTATTAGATCAAAATTTAGGAATTGAAAAAATATTAACATATTTTAAATGAATATGAACAATCTATTTTTGAAATGGTTACAAAAAATAAAATGACTTTTAAATAAGTAAGAAAAGGATTAAAAAACTAAATTTCAACATGTACAATTCATAACCTGATTAAAAGTCATTACCTAAAATTTATATCATTTCTATCATAAATCTTGAATCTTTTCTATGTTATTTTTATAGATACAAATGATACTTATTTGAATGTTAGAATAAATAATAAAAAGTGTAAATTTAGACTAAAAATCTTTCATTTTTATCAATATTATGATTTTAAAAATAAACTTTTTATTAATGAAATAAAGTTAGTAATTTTAATAAGATATAATGAGTTTGAAACAAATAATAAATATTGAATGCAAAAACATATTCACGATATTATTCAAAATAACTATGGAGATATAGCTAAATATTGTATCTTTCTAATTAGTCATGGAACAAGAGATTTAAAACTAATTGCTCAAAGCTTAAATGTAATTCATCAAATTGATAAATATCATCAATTAAATAGAATTTGCGTTACATTTAGAAGTAAACAATTAAAATTAATACAATGTATTTTAAATAATCAAACTAAACAAAATTCTGAAATAATATCTTTATGTAAACCAATGATGCAATTGATAAAAACAATGTTGAACAAGGACTTTATGAACTTGGTCAAATAAAGAAGAATTGCCAATTTACATATTATTCATTAAATAGTTTAATTAAATATTTAAGAAATAATAAAGAAAGCGTAAAAAGATTAAAGAATCCAAATTATACTTTAACTTATACTGAAACATATGTCTAGCAATTATTTAAAAGCAATTTTGGAAATGTAAAAAGATGTTTTTCAAAAGACATTTTCATCAAAATGCTAGCATCTAATTATTTGATTATATTTTAACTAATTGAATTCAAAATTGTATTTAATAAATTAAGAACTTTTTTCTTAATTATTTTT
>JAGBPV010000002.1 GCA_017633195.1 bacterium | reverse complement strand
TCCAAAAATATTTTTTTGATTAATAACCCCACCATTAGCAAATCTTGACACAATTAAATTTGATAATAAAATTGATATTTTAATTTTAGATAATTCTCAAGTAAAATTTGAAGAATAAAGTAATATCTTTTTATTTGTTGAAAAATTATATAAATAAATTTGAAAATCTAAAGATGTTGTTAAACTAAAAGTATTTTTTGAAAATGTTGGAGTATATGTGTAACTAAAGCTTGGAATCAAAGAATAAAATTGGTTATTACTTTTAGCAATAAAAAAATTTAATGAAGAATTTTGCATGTAATTAATTTGAATTATTCCTTCATCTAATTCTTTAGTAGTAATCAAATTATTTTGTAATTTATTACTAATTTCTTGTACTAAATTATTAAAATTTGGAAAAATATTAAAAATTGCAGATTTTATAGCAGTATTAATAACTTCTTCATATTCATTTTGATTACTAATTAATTCATGATAAATTCTTCTTCATTTAATTAAGGCTAAACGAAAATTATTATAAGGCTTATTAGTTTTTTTATCTTTAATAATTGTTTTATTTAAATCACTGTATAAGATGACAAACTTTTGATTAGTTTGTGGTTTTGTGACTTTATTTGGAATAGAATTAGAAGTTTTTGGTTCTTGTAATCTAGTCTTTTTATTTTGAAGATTACTATCATTGCTACAAGAAACCACTGTAACAATACTTGCTATACTAATTGTTACTAAACTAATTGTTGTTAAAAATAATTTAGTTATTTTTTTCATTTTGTAATTTATTTATAATTTAGTTAATAGTTTTATAATATCAACTAGAAGAATATTATTTCTTTTTTTAAATGATAAATTATGATTTTTTAATTTAATAAATTAAGTAATTTATAAATTCAAATAATTTACACTATTGCAATAAAAATTCTACTATTAAATGAACACTTCATATTTTATAAAAATTCTTGATTTTATAATGATAAAATAAAGAAAAAGAAGGAATTTTATTTTATATGATAGGTAGATTTGGTAGTTTTTTTGGTTCTAGAGGTGATTGAAATAGTAGAAATGAGCAAAATATTTGTCCACCTAGAATCAAAATTGATGAGAAAGATATAAATAATATTTGCAGTGTAAATAAAAGAAGTTTAGTAGTTTTAATAGTTGAATTTTTCTTAGTTTTAATGTTTTTTACATTATTTGCAATAATTTTTTCTACAATTGGAATTAATGCACAAATTATAAATTCAGATACATTAAGTGAATCTAATAAAATTTTACAAGAATTATTGATTTTAGAAATCTTTATTGGAGTGGTTGCTGGATGCATTCTTTTATGTCGAATTTTATCAATTATATTACAAGTAAAAATGTTTAATAAAGTACAATCACTAAAACCATATTTTAATTTAGATAATTCAAACAGATTAGTAGATCGTTATTTTAATGCCTTATCATTCTTTGCAATGATATGATCTATGCTAAATATGATTGCTTCAATAACTATTAATTCTTATATATTTAAAGAAACAAGAAAAATGATTGAAAGATATAAAAATCCTTGAACTGATGAACAAATTCAAGATTATTACAAAAAGTTTGCACAAAATCAATATGAACAACAAAATCATCAAATAGAATACAACAAAATTAAAGATGAAATTTGAAAACAAAATAATAATCTTGAAAATAATCATAATAACAATAATATTGAACCAAGCAATAATAACAAAGAACAAGATCAAACTGATTTAAGTAATAAATAAAAGTTAAATAAAACTATAAGCACAATATATTTGTTGTGCTTTTTAGTTTATATTGTTTCTTTAAAAAACATTTTTAGATAAAAATGATTGTTTTTACAATGCAAGTTATATAAAAAATGCATTAATCTAAAAATCCAAAATATTAAATAAAAGTATAATAAATATTAAGTAAAAAAAATTTAAACACTAAAAAATAAACCTAGTTGTTTAATTTTTTGTTTTTTAATTATTTAAAGAAGGTAGATTATAAGAAAGTAATTATATGAGAATAGTAAATTTTGCTGGCAGTTTTGATCCTATTCATAATGGTCATATAGAAATGGTAAAAAAAGCATTTGAAGATTTAAAACCTGATATTTTTTATATCACTCCAATTTCTAGAAGTTTTACTAAAACTTATTCAACAACATATGCTCAAAGAGCAGAAATGATTAAACTAGCAATTTCTAGTTTAAACAATGATAAAGTAAAAATCAATTATTGTGAACAAGATTTAGATGAAGGATATAGTGGATATAAGCATATTAATGATTTAAAAAATTATACAAATGCTGAAGAACTTTATATTGTTATTGGTGCAGATCATCTAGCTGATTTAGAAACTTGAGATGAAATTGAATGATTAACAAAAAATGTTATTTTTTATGTTTTTGCTAGAAGGGGATTAAAAGTTAGTAAATTTGCACAAAAATTAATTGAAGAAAAAAGATTAATTTTTAATAATGATTTTGATTTTGAAGTTGGAAGTTATAGTCAAAGAGTAATTCCATCATTTTTAAATGATAAAGTTATTCAATATATTAATGAAAATGATTTATATAGTTTTCAAAGATTACAATCAAGATTAACTAATGATAGAATTAAACATTCATATAGAGTTGCAGAATTAGCAAAAGAAATTGCTTTAAAACATTATCCACAATTAGCACAAAAAGCTTATACTGCTGGAATTTATCATGATTGATGCAAAGAAAGTTCAGATACACAAATTTTAACTATTATTAAAAATACCAAATATGAACATTTTAAAGAACATTTTCATCGAATTAATAATTTACATGGTATAGCAGCAAGCATCTTATTAAGAACACAATTATTCTTTAATGATGAAGATATTTTGCATGCAATTAATAATCATACTTATCAATTTGATGATGATGTAAGAATTTTAGACAAGATTTTGTATTGTGCAGATAAACTTGAACCTAACAGAACAATACAAGACTTAGATGATATCAAAAAATATCGTGAGTTAGTTTTTGTTAATTTAGATGAAACTTATAATCATATTGTGCAATATCAACACCAAAAATTTCAACATTTAAAAAAGGAAAAATAATAATGAAGAAAAATACTTTATATGAAAAAACCAATCTTTTAGTAATAACAGGTGGAGTTTTTTCTAGTCTTGGCAAAGGAATAACTGCAAGTAGTATTGGGTGTTTATTACAAAATATTGGTTTTAAAGTGATTAATTTAAAATTTGATCCTTATGTTAATGTTGATCCAGGAACAATGAGTCCTTTACAACATGGTGAAGTGTTTGTTACAAAAGATGGGGGAGAAACTGATTTAGATTTGGGTAATTATGAAAGATTCTTAAATACTGATTTAACTAAATTATCTAATTTAACTACAGGTAAAATTTATCAAAATGTAATTAATAAAGAAAGAAATGGGGATTATTTAGGTAAAACTGTACAAATTATTCCTCATATTACAGATGAAATTATTAATCATGTTTATGAAATTAGTCAAATCTATACTCCTGATTTTATTGTGATAGAAATTGGTGGAACTGTAGGAGATTTTGAATCAATTCCTTTTATTGAAGCTATGAGGCAATTAGGAACAATATACAAAAATCGCATCTTATATTTGCATTGTGTTCCTTTAATATCTTTATTAACTGGTAATGAAACTAAAACTAAACCATTACAACACAGTGTAAGAGAATTAATGCATGCTGGAATAAGTCCTGATTTTTTGTTAATAAGAAGTGAAAAAGGTTTAACAAAAGATGATAAACAAAAAATCTATTTAACTACAGGAGTAGATGATAAATATTTGATTGATATTAAAAATCAAAAATATATTTATGATTTACCAACAGATTTATACAAGCAATTATTTCATAAATTAATTCTTGATAAATTAAACATTAAAACAAGAATAAATAATAATAATTACAAGAAGTGAGAAGAATTTATTAATCTTATTCATGATGAAAAAAAATATAGTGCAAAAATTGCATTAATTGGTAAATATATTAGTAATGATGATGCATATTTATCTTTAGCAAATGGTTTAATGATAAGTAGTTGATATGAAAATACTGATTTAGAAATTGCTTTTATTGATTCAAGTACTATTACTAAAAGAAATGTAAATTCAAAATTAAATAAATATGATGCCATTATTGTTCCAGGTGGATTTGGTGAAACAAATACTAGTGGAATGATTGATAGTATTGAATATGCAAGAAATAATAAAATTCCATTTTTAGGAATTTGTTTAGGAATGCAATTAGCATGTATTGAATTTGCAAAAAATGTTTTAAAAATCAAAGATGCAACAAGTCAAGAATTTAATAGTAAATCTAAAAATAAGATCATTCATTTAATTCATGGCAAAGATGGTTTTAAAAATCTTGGTGGAACGCTAAGATTAGGAGATTATGAGTGTTATATTGATAACAAAAATTCTTTAGCATACAGAATTTATCAATCTAATAAGATTATTGAACGTCATAGACATCGATATGAATTTAATAATGAATATAAACAAATTATGCAAGAACATGGATTTATTTTTAGTGGAATTCATGAAGATAAAAATTTAGTAGAAATAATTGAATTACCAAAAACTACTCATCCATTCTTCTTAGCAACTCAATTTCATCCAGAATTTACTGCAAAAACTTTGCATCCTCAACCTATATTTAATAGTTTAATTAATGAATGTAGAAAGTTAAAGAAATAATTATATGAGCAATATACAATACCAAAAACCAAGAGGAACAATTGATTATTTTGGTTCAGAACTTGATAATTTAAAATACATTGAAGATACTATAAAACATCTTGCATTTTTATATGGATATAGTGAAATTAGAACTCCAATTTTTGAACATACTGAAGTTTTTATAAGAAGTGTTGGACAAAGTAGTGATATTGTTACTAAAGAAATTTATAACTTTAAAGATAAAGGTGGAAGAGATATTACACTAAGACCTGAAGGTACAGCAGGAGTTATTAGAGCAATTAATGAAAATAAATTGTTACAAAAACAAAATTGAGCTTTAAGAGTTTATTATTATGGTCCAATATTTAGATATGAAAGACCACAAAGTGGAAGAGCAAGACAATTTCATCAATTTGGTTTTGAAATTTTAAATACTAATAATATTTTTGATGATGTAGATGTAATTTTACTTGCTTATAGTGTTCTTAATAAATTAAATTTACACAAATATCATTTAGATATTAATTGTATTGGTTCAATACAAACAAGAATTAAATGAATAGAAGCACTAAAAAAATATTTTGTAAATTATAAAGAACAATTATCTTTATATTCACAAAATAGATTACAAACTAATCCATTAAGAATTCTTGATGATAAAATAGATTCACAAAAAGATTTTGTGAAAAATGCTCCAAGTATTAAAGAATTTTTAAGTCAAGAAGAAATTGATAATTTTAATAAAATTAAAGGATCTTTGGATGCATTAAAAATTCCTTATACTGAAAATTTGAGTTTAGTTAGAGGATTAGATTATTATACTGATCTAGTTTTTGAATTTGTTTCTGATTTAGAAGAATTAAAAGGTCAAAGTACTTTTTGTGGCGGGGGAAGATATAACAACTTAATTGAAGAATTAGGTGGAATTAATGCACAAGCAGTTGGATTTGCTTTTGGTTTAGAAAGATTGCTAATCCAATATCTTACTGAAAATAAAGAAAATGAAAATTTACACAAAAAGCAATATGATTTAGTGTTAATTAATCTTCTTGAAGATGAATTTGCTAGTTTAGCAATTGCTTATAAATTACGTAATTTTGGTTTTAGTTTATATTTTGAACCAAGTATTAAAAAATTAAATCAAGGTTTTAAATTAGCAGAATATTATCAAGCAAAATTTATTTTAATTTTAGGTATAAAAGAAATAGAAAATGCACAAATTATTGTAAAAAATCAAATTACAATGCAACAAGAATTAGTGAAATTAGAAGACTTGTATAAATATCTTTCAAAAAAATTAAATGGATAAATAAAGTGAATAATATCAACATACAAAATAGATTGCAATCTCAAAGAAAATTCTTTGATGAATACAAAACTTATGATATTAATCAAAGAATAATTTGATTAAAAACATTAAAACAAAGTTTGATTAATCATGAACAAGAATTATTAATTGCACTAAAACAAGACTTAGGAAGAGATGAAACAGTTGGATATATGAGTGAAGTGAAACTTGTATATCATGAATTAAATAATTTCATTAAGCATATTAAAAAATGAAGTAAAGATACATATGTAAAACCTATTTTATTAATGTTTCATAAAAAAGCAAGAATTGCACATATTCCACATGGTCAAATTTACGAAATTGTACCTTTTAATTTCCCAATTTTATTATCTTTACAACCTTTAACTGCTGCAATTGCTTGTGGAAATGTTGTTACTTTAAAAATGTCTAATCTAACAACACATGTGAATGAAGTTATTCAAAAAATTGTTAGTGTTTTACCAAAAGATTTAGTTTATTATATTGATGAAAAATTAGAAAATATTGATTATGAAGATTTAAATCAATATCCTTGAGATTTTATTTTCTTTACTGGAGGAATTGATACAGCAAGAAAAATTTATAGTCAACAATATTTCAGATTTATTCCAACAGTTTTTGAGCTTGGTGGAAAATCACCAATGATTATTGATGACACAATAAATTTAAAATTTGCTGCAACAAAATATTTAACTACTAAATTAATTAATTCAGGGCAAATTTGTGTTGCTGCAGATTATTTAATTATTAAAAAAGATGTTGTACAAGAATTTACAAACATTTTAAAAGAAGTATATGAAACAAATTTTAAAAATAAGACATTTTATAGTGGGAATTTAATTTCAAAAACAAAAGTAGATGAAGTTAATAGTTGATTGAATAAACAAAATCAAAATGATTTTATTATTTATGATACGCATAAGGTTAAAGGATATGATGAACTAAAGTTTTGCTTTATTGATTATAAAAATGTTTGCGATAAACAATATTTAGATCATGAACTATTTTGTCCAATTGGGTATTATTATACTTATTCTGAAACATCTGATATTTTAGATATTATAAAACTTCATCCATTTCCATTAGCATTTTATTGCTTTAGTAAAAATAAAACATTAATTAATTTCTTAAAATATCATACACAATCAGGAGCATTTATTGTAAATGATACCTTAGTTCATGTTTTTCAATCTAATCTTCCATTTGGTGGAATAAAATCAAGTGGATTAGGACAATATCATGGTAAAAAAAGTTTCTTAACATTTAGTATCAATAAACCTTGTTTAGAATCTAAATGGTATGGTGATAAACTTGTTGATGAAAATAGACTTTTTGATAAAGATTATTGATTAACAAGAATAATAAAAAAACATAAATAATAATTAAATGAAGTTTTTTTTAAACTTATTATATAATTACACTATGTTTATTTTTTGGTGCCTTAGCCAAGTGGTAAGGTTTGGAGCTGCAACCTCCACAGCGTTGGTTCGAATCCGACAGGCACCTCCATTAACGGGATGTAGCACAGTTTGGTAGTGCACTTGGTTTGGGACCAAGGGGTCGCAGGTTCAAATCCTGTCATCCCGACCATAAACAAAATACAAGAATAATTTCTTGTTTATTATGGCTGGGTATCTCAGTTGGCTAGAGAGCACGGTTCATACCCGTGATGTCGTGAGTTCGAGCCTCACTCCAGCCACCATAGTGGAGCCATAGCTCAATTGGTTAGAGCCCCCGACTCATAATCGGATGGTTGCAGGTTCAAGTCCTGCTAGCTCCACCAATTTTTGGAGACTTACCCAAGTGGCTGAAGGGATCAGTCTTGAAAACTGAAAGGTGTCGTAAGGCACGCGAGGGTTCAAATCCCCCAGTCTCCGCCATAAAATATTAAATTATAGAACAATAGGTTATAATATAAATATCCTATTGTAAATATCGCGGGGTAGAGCAGTGGTAGCTCGTCAGGCTCATAACCTGGAGGTCGTAGGTTCAAATCCTGCCCCCGCAACCATAAAAAATACTGCTAATAGGAAATGAAAGCAGTATTTTTATTTATTCGCTCAGATGACGGAATGGCAGACGTAGAAGACTCAAAATCTTCCGAAGGAAACTTCGTATGGGTTCAAGTCCCTTTCTGAGCACCATTAAACTACTCATATATTGCTCCTTTTATATGAGTAGTTTTTTTATACCCATTTATGTGATCTATAATGTTCTATCCATTTAGATATTGTCAGAATCAAAATATGTTAGCAATAGTAAAAAAATATGATTAACTTAAATTTTAATATGTATTTTACTAAAATACTGTATTTCTAATGCCAAGATAAGTTGTTTAAATTTATGACCTTATAACTGAAACTATATACAAAAATTTAATAACAAATAATATTCAAACAGTACAAAATCAAATTATAAATTTTATCTATTATTACAACCTAGTAATCATTTTAAAAAAACATTCCAGTGAAATATATAAATCTTCTATAATAAAAAATAATAAATTTGAATTTTGTGCAAAGCTAATGTTACAGTCTTATTGAAACTATTGCATTTTCTAGTTGAACATTTACAATCATGATTGCAACATTACAGTAGTGATATTTGTTTTATGTATATTAAATACTATAAATGACTAAGAAAAAAGAAATTATTTAATAATATCTAAAAAAACTAAAACCATTCTTTAATATGGAAGTTTATTTTTGTCAAAATCTCATCTTTATATTTATCTATGTATTTTTTTACTTGCTTTACAAAAGTCTATTGTTATACTTTAACTTTTTTTCATGTTTTCTAACATCTCAATTTGACCTGGAAAGACACAATTTATATATTCAATTAATTTTTTACAGATAATTTTTATTTGCTCATTCGTATATACTTCTTCATTTTCAGAAATAATTCCATGAGAAAAATGATTTATAAGTAAACATAATTCTGGTGTTTCATCAAAACCAGGTATTTGCTTTATAAATTTTTCTAACTTCGTTTTGGGACAAACAAAGTTTATAATAGATTCTAAAATATTTCTAATAGAATTAAGAGTCGTGTGTGTTGGTTCATTTGATTCAATAGATATGTTATAAATATCAAACAAATGATTAAAATATGGATAAATCCTTCGTGACATTCGATAAAATTTACCTTTATTTAATAAAATAAAAAAATTAACCACTTCTTGTTTAGATAAAACATTGACAAACTCCAAACTATGAGTTAATATCAATTTATGTTTTATATGTTTATCTTCTTTTATAATTTGAACTATTTTATAAATGTATAAATAGTCGATACTTGAAATAGGATCATCTATTATATAAAAAACTTTGTCTAAATCTTTTTCATCTTTTACAACATTGTAAACAGATGAAAGATAATAACAAAATGCAATGATGTTCTTTTCACCTTCACTAAATACATAAGTTGTATTATTTGTTATATCATGTTCTAAGAACTTGAATTTTGATGTATTTTTATCAAATTGATATTTGTTACCAAAAAATACTTTTAATAGTTTTTCAAAATGTTCAACAATAAAATCTTTTTTTGATTTTTTACAAGTTTCTTCTAACTTTTTAATATTAGCATTTAAGTCATTGATTTCATTAGTTATATCATTATATTTTTTTATTAACTCACTTGATTCATAAATTAATTCATTAATGACTGCTAAACAAATATTTTTCTTTATACTTAATTTTTCTTTGTCTTGGTTTAATATCTTGTTATTTACTTTTTCTATAAAATCATTATTACTTTTTATAACACGTTTAATATTGGTTGAAAAACCATTTAATTCATTAATATTTTCACTAATATCAATTGATTCATAAGTATTCTTTATCTTTTTATTTATCAAGTTTAATAAACTATCTACGATAATATCTAAGTCATTTTTATCATCTGATTCATTTTTATTATCTAATTCATCAAACTTTTTATTTTTTAATGATGGAAAATATTTACAAATATCAGTTATATATTTTTCTTTTTTTAAATAATTAGATAGAAAAATTGAATATGAATTTGTAATTTTATTTAGTTCCTTGAAAAAAGAATTCAATTTTTCAATAATTTTTGCTTCTTCATCATTAATGAATTTATTATACTCATCTATTAACTTGAATGCATCAAGGTTAATTCCTTGTTCACAAAATGGACATTTTAATTTATTACTTTGATTAAATAAATCTATTCCAGTTTTAATAAAATCATATTTTAGTAAGATTTTTTCTTTAAATTTGTCAGACAAATTATTTAAAGTAAATTTTGTTTTAAATTCTGTTTCTAAATATTGAAAATTTTTAATGTCAAATTCTTTTATCAAAGGTATTTGCTCTATATACGAAGGAAATTCTTTCAACATATCATATTCATTTTTATACACTGTATATGTTTTATCTAGATCTTGTTTATTAGAACTAATAATTGTTTCAAATTTAATATTTTTATATTCTTTAGTGTTTGGACTAATATCACATTCCGTTTTTATTCTTTGTAATCATTTTTCAATTTTTTTATCAATTTCAGAATGTATAGTTTCTTTTTTATTATTTAAATCTGAAATTTGTTCACGTAGTTTTTCAATTTGAATATCTTCATGTCCTATTGTGATATAACCTTCAATATTAGAATTCAAATTTGCAATGTTTTCATATATATTTTTTCTAATAAAATCAATATTAAAAACATAAAAAATAAAATCTGTTTTATTGGTATTTTCTAATATTTGTTGTTGATTACACTTGATATGTATTCTTTTAGTTGGGTCTGAATCCAAAGAAAAATCAAATTCAAAATTAGACTTATCAAATTTTATTAATTGTTTGTATAAGTCTTGTCTATCTCAATCCTGATTATTATTTAATGTTTCTGACAAACTAAAACAACGTGATGTAAAAGTTTTTCCACTACCATTGTATGCATAAATACAAAATCCTTTTAATTTATTTTCATCTGGAATATCAAACTTAAAAGTATCATCTTCTAAAGGACCAATATTTTTTGTTGTAAGTGTAAAATAAGTTGTTGATTTTGCCTGTTTTTGTTTTTCTGAGTTGTTAGACATAAAAATTACTCTTTTTTAAAATTTAATTGAACTTGAATAAAAAAAGAAGAACAAATTAATTTTCTTCAAATTGGATCAAAATAATTTGATTCTTAATAATTTCTACTTCTTTAACTTTTCTGTTTGCGATTTTGGATTTTACAATTTCATCATCTAAAACTTTTTTAATAATATCTTCTTTACTTGCATCAACATCAACTTCAATAACAGCTCTTACCTTTTTATCAATTTGTACTGGATATTTTTTCATTTTATCTTTAATTAAAGATTCATCATATTTTGGTCAAGTTTGAAGATGAATATAAGAATTGTCTTTTAATAAATTTGATCACATTTCTTGACTTACAAATGGTGCAAAACATGAAAGCATAATTAAAAAATCTAAGAAAGTTTTTTTAGTAATTTTATGATTTTGAAAAGTATTAGTTAAAACCATTAATTGTGATATTGCTACATTATGTTTATAATTTTCAATAAGTTCACCAACATTTTTAATAGTCTTATTTAATACTATTAACACTTCTTCATCATCAGTTTTTTTAGTTAAATCAATATTATTTTCATAAATTGTATAAACTCTATTTAATCATTTATAAACACCAACTAAATCATTTTCACTTCATGGTAATGTAGCAGTTATAGGACCCATAAAACATTCATACAATCTTAATGAATCAGCTCCATATTTTTCTATAACTTGCATAGGATCTATGGTATTTCCTCAAGACTTAGACATTTTTCTTCCATCAGGAGCTAAAATCATACCTTGATTAATTAATCTTTGAAATGGTTCTTTTTGACTAACAATGCCAATATCATGTAAAAACATAAATCAAAATCTTGCATAAATTAAATGTAATGTTGCATGTTCTTGTCCACCAACATATAAATCTACATTCATTAATCGATCAAATGCTTTTTTAGTTTCCATTGCGTTTAATGGTGCATAATTAGGATTTAAATATTTCATGATGTATCCTAAGTAATATCAACAAGATCCAGCTCACTGTGGCATGGTATTTATATCTCTATGATATTTTTTGTTATCCTTAGTAAAATAAATTCAATCTTTAGCATTAGCTAAAGGTGAACCAAATTCTTTATTAGGTTTGTATTCAGTAACTTCAGGTAATAATAAAGGTAAATTTTCATCTATATATTGATTGTTGTATTCATCATAATAAATTGGAAATGGTTCACCTCAATATCTTTGTCTGCAAAATACTCAATCTCTTAAATGATAAGTAATTTCTCCATTCTCATGAACTTCTTTACCAATTCATTTTCTTTGAATTTCTTTTAAAGATTCTGGTCAATCTAATCCATCTAATTGTTCAATTAATCTATCAGCATATTTAGTAATT
>JAGBPV010000019.1 GCA_017633195.1 bacterium | reverse complement strand
TTCTAAATCACTAGGATATACATGTTTTTGACCTCCACCTTTTCTAAGTTTATAAATATCTTCTTGTATATTTTTTAAATAGTAATAAATATATTTCGTTAAAGCATATTCTTTATTTGAGATGATAGAAAAACAATCTGCACAAAAAATAGGAACATTTCAAAAGTTAACAAAACCCGCTTCACCTGAACTAGCAACAGTAATAATATTTGCAGTTCTATTAGCTTCATTATGATAAAAAGAAGCTTTCTTTGCTGAAGAAATAACAGGTACATTTACATAAATTTTATTTTCTTCTTTGAGTGGAGTTCCTTTTTTTAATTCAGATATATCATTTAATTTAACAAATTCAACCCCATTTGGACATAATTGTTTAATTAGTTTGCTAAATTTAGTGTTGCATTTCTCATTATCAGGATTACTTAAACATAGAAAGATGTTATCAAGATAATATTGATATTGAATCTTTCTATGTTTAAGTTCAGTGATAAGTTCAGTGAAAGTGTCCAAGATATGAACAATTTCATTTTGGATTTCAATTGGAGGAAGTGGAATCATTCTTTTTGAAAAATCTTGAATCCAATGTCTTTTGTGCTCTAAAGTATTTTCATCAATATGTTGATTTTTCATTCAATAAAAAACATATTTTAAATTACAAATAGATTGATCTTTAGATAATAAGAATTTAGTTGCAGAAGATTTTACTTTAAAATCAAAATCTACTCATTGTATAGCACAAGTAAAATCATCAAATAGAATGATATTGTCCTGCTTTGCATTAAACACATTATTCTTCTCATTTGTATATCCTAAAATAAAACTTTTGCCAGCAGTTAAAACAGGAATACCACATGTTGAATCATAATTATCATTCTTTACGATATATTTTGTTGGTTGTAAATAATCTACAATACTTTCTAGTTGAACTTCTTTTATACCATTAGGACAATATTTATCAATTAATTCTTCTATCTTATTCATAAATAAAATTTCTAAATTGATAATTAAATATTTCTTTCAAATTTTCTATTAATTTTTTCTTGATATTTTACATTTAATTTTTCAATTCTTGCTTTTTCTTTTTTGATTTTTTGTTCTTTTTTATAATCATGATTATTGATTGAATAACTTATTATTAAATCATAACTAGCAAAAATTAATACAAAACCAATGAATGCTCCAGTAATATAAAATAAGATTCAAATTTGAACAAAATATAAGTGTAAATTTGCATAAGATGTTGGTAATTGTGATTGTTCATTAATGAATGTTCAATAATTAATACCATTAGTTCCATAAAAGAAGAAGGATATCATTAATAAGATTGCTGCAATAATTACAAGTTTTATAAGAATAGTATTTAATAATCATTTAATAAAACTTTCTTCTTGTTTTCTTTGTGTCATTAATAAATAATCATCATCTGTATTTTTTCTATATAAACTTTTAATATTTTTTACTAATAAATGAAAAGCTCTTGATATTAAATAAATTAGAAAAATTGAAGCAGTAATAATTGCAAAAATTGCTGCAATAAATCAATATTTACTAAATGCATTTACAAAAGTATCAATGTGTTCACAATTATTAATAATAGCAATATCAGCACTTGCTATTAAAGCTAAAGTAATGATTAAACTGATAAATGCTAAATATAAAATAAATCTGTTTGTAAATTTATAAATTAAATAACTATCAATATTTTTTAAAGTTACAGTTTTATTGATTGAAACATAAATAAGTGCTCTAAAAGTTCTAATAATTAAAGCAATTAAAAAGATTGCTGCACAACTTATAAATAATCTACTAGAAGAATATAACAATGAAAAATGAGTACTACAAACTACAGAATTTGTTAGTCAATTAGAATGATTAATAATTTGAAATGATTGTAAGCTATAAGCATTAATAATTAATCCAATTGCTAATAAAATAAATGAAATTGCAATAAGGATAATAAATAAAGGTTGATAGAATCGATCAGATTCAGGTTTGAAAATGATTTTTTGTTTTTTATCATCTTCAATCATGTATAAAGTTTTTAAATTGTTTTTGTTAGGTTCATTAATAAAGTCATTAGATATAACTTTGTTTAAATTTGCCATTTTATTCCTTAATTTGTTAATTATTAATATTATAAATTATTTATTTGTTTTATTTTTTAAATACAAATATAATGCTCCATATAAATTAGCATCATTTCCTAAAATTGCTTTTTCAAGCAAATTATCATGAATTAAAAAATGATTTTGTAATAAAAGTTTTTTGATTTCATCATTTAATTCTTTTAAATCAAAACTTTTATTGCTACTAATTCCTCCCCCAATAATAAATTTTTGGGGATTAAATAAATAACAAATATTAATTATTCCAATTGCTAAATTTTGATATCATTTTTTTAATATTTGATTAACTTCTTCATTATGATTCTTAATTTCATCATTAAATATTTCATTATAATTATTTAATTGTTCCTTTAATTTATTAGGTAACATACCAATTAATGCTTTAACACTAGCAATATCTTCTCATGCAACATTATTAACTAGCATTTTTCCAACTTCTCCAGCAAATTGATTATTACCTTTATACAGTTTATTGTTTACAATAATTCCAGCACCAATTCCTGTACCTAATGTAATCATAACTGCATTTTTAATATTTTTTAATGATCCAAATTGCATTTCACCAATAGCAGCACAATTCGCATCATTTTCAATATAAAAATCAGTATTATTAAATATTTTTTTAAAGTCTAATTGTTGATATAATTTTCTTTCTTTTGCACATCAATAAATTCCATTATTTTGCTTATTAATTACACCAAAACTACTAATTGCAATTGCTTTTATTTGATACTTATTTTTAATATTTAAATAAAGTTCATACAAATCTTTTTTAAATTTTAAAAAATTACTATCAATTTCATTATGAATTTTTCCTTTTTCATAAAATTGATAATTTTTATTGATAACACCATATTTAATGAATGTTCCACCAATATCTAAAACAAGATATTTTTCAACTTCTTTTTTAATTTCGTTCATGATGTTTAATTAATAACACATAAATATCTATCAATATTTTTTTATTATGTTAAAATTAATCTAAAATTTATGGTCTCAATTACAAAGAAAAACTCTTTGTCACTATTGTGACTTTAACCATAGAGAGGAAATAAAATGGCTAAATATGAAATTATTGTAATTATTGATGGCACATTAGAAGTTAAAGCAGCTAATGAAGTCAATGAAAAACTATTAAAACTTTTAGATAATACAAAAGATCTAAAAGTTGCTGATTGAGGAAATAGAGTATTAGCATACCCAATTCAAAAAAGAACCATGGGATATTACTTTATTTATAATTTTGAAACATCAGATTCAGATATCTTAAGAGAATTTAGAAGATTAACAAACATCAACAAAAATGTTTTAAGATTTATGATGATTAACTTAGATAAAGATTATGGTGCAAGAGCAATCAACAATCCTAAGAAAGTTAAAAAATCAAATATTCAATTACAAAGATATGAAGCAATTCAAGCAAAAAAACGTCAAGAATTTGCTCAAGCTGGTGGTGAAACTAGTTTAAATAAAAAGAAAGTTTGAATTAAAAAAGAAAATCCTTCACCAAATAATAAAGATCAAACTAAAAAAGAAGTAAACAAAGAAGAAACTAAAGAACAAACAAATGAATAAGGTATTTTTATCTGGAAGACTAACAGCTAATCCTACTTCTTTTGCAAGTGCTAATACAGCAACTGCAAATGCTAAGTTTGATTTAGCAGTAAATGATTCTAGAAATAAAAATGAAACTTACTTTCTTCCTTGCATTGCTTTTGGTCCAACAGCTAACTTTACAATTTCTTACTTAAAAAAAGGAGATTTTGTAATTGTTGAAGGAAGAATTACTAGAAGATCATATACATCAAAAGATGGTAAGAAATTATATAGTACTGATATTGTTATAGAAAATCTTCAACCTGTATCAGAACCAAATCGTTCTAGTGTTATTAGTAGTAATACAACCATGAATTCTACTAGAAATATGAATCCTAATATATCAACTAAACAAGATGATAAAGTTTCAATTGATGAAGCATTTATTGATGAAGAAAATAACAATCTTACTAAACAGAATCAAGTTGAACAAACAACAGATGATGAATTACCAGATTGAATGAATGATCTAGAATTATAAATAAATTAAGGAGAAATTACTATGCAAGAACCAATAACAAATCAAACAATTAATAAAGAAATCAAAGAAGCAAAACAAGAAGTTAAAAAAGAAGAACAAACTTCTAATCAAAAGTCTTTTAATAATAACAATTATAATAATCATAAGAAATTCTTTAAAGTTCACAAGAAACACTGTGTATTGTGTCAAAAAGGTACTTTATGAGTTGATTATAAAGATGTTGATTTATTAAAACATTATGTTGATATTGAACATACTGGAAAAATCTTATCTCACTATATTACTGGAACATGTCCAAAACACCAAAGACAAATTTCTAATGCAATTCATAGAGCAAGAATTGTTGCATTATTACCATTCATTAAAAGAGATTAATTATTAAAAGGAATTTAGTAGTATGAAAGTAATTTTATTAGAAGATGTAAAAGGTGTTGGTAAACAAAACACAATTCATGAAGTAAAAGATGGATATGCTGTTAATTATTTAATTCCAAGAAGATTAGCAGTTTATTATAATTTGAAAAATGAAAATGAACTAAAAAATAAATTAGATAGATTAAATAAAGAAGAAGAAGCAAGAAAAATTAAAGCAAATGAATTAAAAGAAAAAATTCAAGCATTAGTTTTAACTTTTTCATTAAAAACCAATCATGGTTTAACTTTTGGTTCAATTTCACAAAAACAAATTGTTGAAGCACTAAAAAAAGAAGGAATCAATGTTGAACATACAGCATTAAACAAATCTATTAAATTAGGAATTGGTGAACACATTGTGCAAGTTAGATTGTATAAAGATATTAATGCTGATTTAAAAATTAATGTAATTCAAGAAAATTAAGCATGAAGAAAAAAGTTTTGAGTGAAGAAGAACCAGAAATAATAAAAGAACCAATTGAAGAAGATTCTATTTTTGATATTGAAAAAAAAATTATTTCTGCATTATTTGATCAACCAAACTTTATTTCATATGCTGCAAGTAGATTAATTAGCAAAGATTTTAATCATCATATTTTAAGATTATGTTTTCATGAAATTGTAACTTTATATAATGAAAATGAAAAAGTGATTAGTATTAATCTGGTTAAAGATCATATTTTAAATAATGATTTAATAATTGATAATAATGATCTTGATGAATTATTTAATGAATTAAAATATTCAATTCCTTTATCTGATATTGAAGAATTTAAACAATTAGTAGATATTAAAAAAGCTGATGCTATTAAAAGAAATTTAATGAGTTTTGCTGATAGTTATTTATTAAATTTAAATTTAAATACAGCAAATATTGAAGAAACTTTAAATACATTAAATCGTGAATTCTTTTTTATTACAAGTAGTTGGATTACAAATATTGAAGGGAAGAATTCTAAATATTTATTAGAACAATTTGATATTGAAGTAAAAAATAAGATCAATACTGGCAATATCAGTTTAATTGATAATAAATTTAATAGTCATAAATACAACTGATGTTTAACTTCAGTTTATGAATTATTAGATGGATTTAATAAAGAACAATTATACATTTTAGCAGCAAGACCTGGTGTTGGTAAAACCACATTAGCACTAAATTGAGCAACTGCATATGCTAAGATGGCATATGAAAAAAATCTTGAATTAAATCAAACTAAAGACAAAAAACATGTAGTTTTAATTTTTAGTTTAGAAATGAGTGCAATTCAAATCTTTGATAAAATCATTTCTTTAGTTTCTTATGTTGATTATTACAAAATTAAAAAAAGACAGTTGCAAGTTAATGAACAAGCAAAATTAAAGTCAATTTTAAGACAAGAACATTTAGAAGATTTACCAATAATTTTTTATGATGATGGATCTTTATCTTTATCTAAAATTGAATCAATTGTGAAAGAAAATAATTCAAAATATATTATTGATCTTGTAGTTATTGATTATTTACAATTAATCAAAATTTCAGAAGATAAAATAAAATATAACATGACAAGAGCTAATGAAGTTGCTGTGATTTCTAAAGCATTAAAAACCATGGCATTAAATTTAAAAATTCCTGTATTAGCTTTAAGCCAATTATCTAGAAGAGTAGAAGGTAATAATAAAACTGAATCAAAAAGACCACTATTGTCTGATTTAAGAGAATCAGGAGCAATTGAACAAGATGCAGATGTTGTGATGTTTCTTTATGTTGATGATCAAGCAAAAGAAATGCTTACTGGTGAAGAAGGTAAAGAAACTCATGGAATTACTTTTGCTATAGAAAAAAATAGATTTGGTAATAGGGGAGTTAGAGAATTAGAATTTGCTAAATACTGTTCAAGATTTGATGATAATGGTATTATTCCAGTAATTAATGAGGATTAGATATGAAGAAGAAAGTTAAATATAGTTTAATGGGTTTAGTTGCAGCAAGTGCAATTATCATTCCAGTAATAACAGTTGTTTCTTGTGCTGAAATTACTAAAAATGCAGCAACTAATACTTATTTTGCTTTTAGTACAGTTGATGCTTTTAGTGGTAATGCAACAAACAGTGAAATTAATGCAATTGCTTTAGGAAAAAATGAACTTAATAGTAAAGCAATTAATACTGTAAATAACAGCAACAATTTAACTTCTGTTACTAGTTGATATTATTCTGATACTGGAGCATTAAATGGAATTACTGGTACAGGAGCAATTGGATTTCAACACAATGCTTTAAATGATAATAATGGTACAAAAAAGTCTTTAAATGTTCCAGCATGATTGCAACAAAACAATATTAGTTTAATTCAACAATTATTCACTAGTGTTTTAAATTATTTAGTAGGACCAGTTAGTTTAACAAACTATTTAGGACAAAAAATCTTAGAAGCTAATGGTACTAGTGAAGGTGTTTTAAGAATGGTTCTTGCTAATGGAAATTTTAATACTTCATCTAACCAATTAGGTAGTGGTATAAATACAAAGAATTTATACACTAATTTAACTGCTACAAATCCTAATGATAAATCAGATAGTATTAATATTCATTCTTTTGCATGAAATTTAATTCATCCTACTCAATCAAGCAATATGCAAACAACATATTATTTATATCCAACTGATATTTTTTATAATGTAACAAATTC
>JAGBPV010000018.1 GCA_017633195.1 bacterium | reverse complement strand
TTGCAGATTATATTTATTACTACAACAATGTACGGATTCAAAAAAAATTGAGCTGGATGACACCAGTTCAATATAAAAGTCAATCATAATAAAAAAACATGAAATTTGAACTTTTGTCTAAATTTCATGTCCAAGTTTATTCATTTAAGAAATGATGAAACTTATTATGTTTCACCAGATGAAATAAAGAATCTAAAACCATTAGAGTGTTTTATTAAAACAATTAAAGAACCAAGATTTTTAAGTTTAAGTATTGAAGATTAATCTTTATCATTTTCTATATTTTTTTTAACTTGATGTTCATTGTTATAATCATCAAATAACTTCTTTTTTAATAAATCAATTTTTTTATGTTTAAATTTTGTAAAAATTCAGTTTGGATGATTAATTGAATTTAATGCTTTTTCATAAAAAATAATCATTATTCCAAAGAATAATTTAAATAAAACATAACTCTTATTTAAACTGTATCAAGCAAATAAATTATTTAAATTATTATGTGTAAGAATCAAACATCAAGTCAAAATAGCATATATGACACTTACAAAAGCATCACTAAGAATAATTAATCTTGAATTACCTGATACTTCAAAATAATACACATTATTAAACATAATATTAATAAACATATATATTGCATATATACAACTCATACCAAATCCCATATCTCATAATTGCTTATATGTAAATTCAGTAAGTTGTGTTTTATTATTAATTGTTGTTTGATAAGTTCAATATTCATAAGGATGATTTATTCCACCAATTAAATACATGTTTAATTCATATGAAATTATTAAAACAAAGAATAATAAACATAATGCAATAATAAATCCTCATCAAAATAATTTTTTGGTATTTTGTTTTGCATCATACATTTCATTTAATCCTAATGGAATAGATAAAAACTTATTTGTTATTAAGCCAAAACCATTAAAAAAGATGTATAAGTATGTTGAATATTGTGTACATAACAAGATAATTTGGTGATATATTTTTTGATTCTGTTCATTTAAACCAGCATGTGGATCAATAACTCCACCAATTTGTGAAAATATATCAGCAATTGCTCATATAGAAACATCTAACATGATTCAATATGCATATATAAAATAAAATTTAACTAATTTTCAATTTATGCTTCATTGAAATTTTCTTAGAAAATAAAAATAATTGTATGCAATATTTCTTTCTTTAATTCATCTTAATTTATGATCATTGATGCTTAATTTATAAATATTAGGTAAATAACAATATCCAAAGATAATAATAATTTGTATTACATATCAAAAATCATAAATTATTGCATAATTTCTAACTATATTAATTGCTTCATTAATGTTTTCATGTTTATTTAAACTTGCACTATAACTACCTAAAACAACTAAATAAAAAATAAATCCAATAACAGCACTAAAACACTGAATTCATATTAAATTTAAACTGCTAAATGAAGATATGAAATATCAATCTAACATATAAAAAATAATAGAAACAGCAGATCATGACAAGAATTTTGAACCATATGTTAAATAAGAATCACTAAAACCAAATAAATTCTTTTCAAAGTTTAGTGAATATATTGTCATAAAAATAGTGATAACAATTGAAATCATTAATGAAAAATATAAGATATCTTTCATAATTTCATTTAATTTAACTAAATCTTTTTTTGCAATTAAATTCCCTACTATACTAAATCCAGCAATTACAAAAACTACAGATAATATATCTATATAACTAAATCCAAAAATATTATAGTTATAGATATTTGATAATGTTGCATTATTATTACCAAAAATATTATTTGGAACTACTGAAGTGATAAATACTGTTGCAAAAATTGGTGATAAAGACACAAAGATTGCTCATAAAAAAGCAGGCAATGCAATTTTTCAATAAGATCTTATAAATGTTTTATCACCAAAATAATTAACTAACCAATTATCCTTCTTACTAAACTTTCTTGAAGGCATCAATTCTTATTTATTCTTCTTCAGGTTCTTCTAAATTTTCTTCAGATTCATAAGAATATGAATAAACATATCCATTCTTGGTTCTTGTTAATCTTTGATAACCTTTTTCAAATCCATGTTCAGTTTTATTATCTATTTTATTAAAAACTTTTGTTTCTCCAACTTTTAAAGATTTTAATTCTTCTTCAACACTAATCATTGATTTGACATCATTTTTATTTGAAACAGTATTAGTCTTATTGCTCATTTCTTTTTTTGATGAACATGCTTTTTTTCCACATGACATAATATAAATTCCTTTGTTTAATGAATATGTTTTTATACTAACAAAAAAGAATTATTATTTTGAAAATATCTTAGATTTTTTTAATAATTCTTAATTTAGCACTATGTGCTCTTTTATTTTTTGAAATCTCATCTTCACTAGGAACAATTGGCTTTTTATTTACTAATTTAAATTCTATTTTTTGATCTATTGGTAAGTTTTTATAAATTTCATCTTGAGTTGTTAATTCATTAAAAATATTTTTTACAATTTTATCTTCCAATGAATGAAAGGTTATTATAGCAAGTGTACCTTTTGGTTTTAATAAATTTGCTAAATCTTTGATTGAAAATTTTAGTACATTAATTTCATCATTAACATAAATTCTAATTGCTTGAAAATATTGCTTTACAACATTCTTTTTATTAATTGGCTGATCTATCTTATTAATTAAATCTCTAAATTCAAAAGTTGTATCTATGAATTTAGTTTTTCTATAATTAATAATTTCTTTAGCAACACTATATGCTTTTTTGCATTCTCCATATTCTTTAAAAATTTTTGTTAATTCTTTAATGGAAGCGTAATTAATAACTGTTCAAGCAGTTAATTTTTGCTCTTGATTCATTCTCATATCTAATTTAGCATCATATAAATATGAAAAACCACGTTCTGGTATATCAATTTGTAAACTACTAATACCAATATCTAATAAAATCGCATCAAACTTTAATTCTGATGGTAAATATTTCTTAAAATTTTTAAAATTATCATGAAATATAAAGACATTATCTTTATTTTTAAATCTTTTTAAGCAGTATTCATAAGCAACTTTATCTTGATCAAATCCATAAAAGTTAGCAGTTTCATTAGCTTTTTCATAAATTGCATTAAAATGTCCACCATATCCAATTGTTCCATCTAAATAATTCATATCTTTATGAATATTTAAATGATCTAAAATTTCTTGTAATAATACTGGAATATGAATAACTTTATTTTTATTATTAAGCATCTTGTTTTATATTTTTAGTTATATTCTATATAATAATAATCAAATAGAAAGGATTATTTGAATATGTCTATAAATAATAAAAATAACATAGAAGAAGTAATTGAAGAATATGATGAATCTAATGGAAACATTATGATTCTTGACAAAATTACTGAAAAAATCATTGAAGAATTAAATAAAGAATTAAAAGCAGGATCTTTAGATAGTGATAGAGTAAAAGTTTTATCTAAAGTTTTAAAAAATATTACTTCTTCAAAGAAAAATATTTTAAAAGCAGATTTATTAAATATTGAATTAGATGATTGCTTATATGATGAATATGATTTTGATGAAGAAGATGATGAAGAACCTATAGAATTTGAAGAAGATGAAGAAGTTGAAGAAATTAAACCTTCAAAATCTTCTAGCAAAAAGAAATCAAAAAATTAATTTTTCATAGTTAAAAGAAGCAAGTGCTTCTTTTTTATATTTCAAATATATCTGCTTCCTTGAAATACTAAAATTAAATATAATAAAATCAATTTATTAAGGAAGTTAGACAATGCCTGTTCAATCAAAAAATAAATCAAATAATATAACAAATAAATTTAATAATAGTTGAAATAAGACTGCAACAAAATTAGGAATTAATTATACTAATTGAGCTCATATGAGTTTAATGAGACTGAATTTTATTGCAGTAATTTTAGTAACAATTTCTTGAATATTTTTGATCATTGCTATTATTCTTCTTGTTATTAGTAGTGATGTTTATCAAGCATCAAATGCGCATAATGAAATTAATCAAGCAAAGTATCTATCACAACACGGATATTATGGAGAAAATGGTTTTGGTATTTTTAGTATTATAGTTTTCTTTTGTTTATGAGTTGCATTATTCATTATGGGATATTACATGACAACTAGAGCTAGAGATATTGATGTAATAACTAATAATTGATGATGATCAATTTTTGATATTTGTTTACCTTGAATTTTTGTTTATGTTTCATATTTTGTATGAAAAGTAAGTTTTGATCATGCAAATAATTTAAAAGGTGAAGATTTAAATACCAATTTACATTATGAATATGAAAAAGAACTTGAACGTGAAAGTGAAGTAGACTATTATAGAGAAAAAAAAGAAGATTTAATTAAAAAAGAAGAAGCACAAAATTCAACTAAAGAAATTAAGATCAGTGGAAAAGCATTAACTGGTAATAAGAAAAAAAGAAAATAAAATGGATAAAACAAAAATAACAAACAATATTTATATTAAGAATTTGAAATTAGCAAAATGAAAGATGTTTTATATATCTTTCATTTTTTTATTATTATTTACAATATCATGCTTATTAATATATGCAAATATCATTTGTTTTAAACAAGCAATCTATCTATCTAAGTTTTCAAACTTAAATATTAAAAATTCAAGTATAGTTTATTATTTTGTAGCAATATTAATGATACTTTTCAGTTTAATGATTTTAATATTTAGTTTATGAATCTTAATAAGAACTATATTTGAATTAAGAATTATAAAACAAATAAATTTATTATTTAAACAAGAAGAAGAAATTAAAATAGAAGAAAAGAAAATTTATAAACTATTTAAGATCAATTTGAATAAATATTTAATGGTTTAAATATAAATAAAAAATATGGATTATATTCTTATATAATCTATATATTATTTGGAGAGTTGGCTGAGCGGTTTAAAGCAACAGCTTGGAAAGTTGTCAGTAGGTTTAACACTTACTCAGCGGTTCGAATCCGCTACTCTCCTCCATTATGCGGCATTAGCTCAGCTGGATAGAGCATTAGTTTGCGGAACTAAAGGTCACAAGTTCAAATCTTGTATGCCGCGCCAAAAATATAAAGTTCTTATTGCTTTATATTTTTTATTAAATGAATGTAGCATTAGCTTAATGGATAGAGCTTAAGCCTCCTAAGCTTATGATGTCAGTTCAAATCTGATATGCTACACCATAATTGGAGAGTTGGCTGAGCGGTTTAAAGCAACAGTCTCGAAAATTGTAAGTAATTTATATTACTCAGCGGTTCGAATCCGCTACTCTCCTCCAATATTAGTATTAATTTAATTTATAATAATCATTTTTTAATTTCTAAGTGTAACAAATATTTTAATTGTTACATTTTTTATAAAAATACTTTATTTAAAATCAGAAAATTCTCTAGTTCAAAATTATTTAACTAGTATTAAAAAATATTAAATTTAATAAATATAAAATGCAATGGTTGTTAATTAACTATTGCATTTTAATTTATCTTTTTTTAATATTTCATTGATATATAAACTATGCTAATAAAGTATTAACATTTACAATTTTATTTAAACTAACTTTGTTTTTATCAGATACTTCATCATCTAATTTTGCATATTCAATACTATTTAATGCAAGTTTATTCATTACTATAACATATGCAATTATAACTTTAACTAATAACATGATTTGTGAAATTGCATAATATCAATACATGTTGTCGTAATGAACAAAATAAAGAATTATTGATATAATTGTAAATAAAATTTGTACAATTGAATCACCAAAAGCAGTATATTTACATCCACCTTCAATCATTACAAAGAAACACATACTTGCTAAAGTATTAATAATCATAAATCCACTAAAGATGAACATGATGTTGTTATTATCAAAATAAAGTTGTTTATATGTAACAAATGAATTTGAAGTATTGTTAATGTAAATGAAATAATATTTGCTTGTTGATGGAAAGAAAAATTCATTCAAGGTTGTAGAGCAAGCAAACATACAAATCATGAATACTATTCCCATTACAATTGCTCAATTTAAACATAAATATTCATTATGTAATGCTTGTTGTTTATTTCCTTTTCCAAGTTCATTAGCAACAAAATATTGTGGTGCAATTGTAAATGAATTAAATATACCATATAAGAATAATTGCAACATAAAAGCAATTGAAGTTATATCTTTATAATAATTTGCTGCTGCTGCATAAGCATTTGCCCCATTTAAATCAAATGCTTCATCTTGAATTAATTTTCCACCATAATTAATTATGAATACTAATTGAATAATACTAATAATTGCATAAAGTAATTGATCAATAATAATTCCTCATGACAATTTAAAGATTCTTTTGATTAATTCAAATGAAACTTTAAATGAGCTCATAAATAATAATTCTTTTTCTAAATTTTCTACTTTTTTTAAATTTGGATGTTTATCATAGAAAAATTTAAAAAGTTGATATCAAATTCTTCTAAATGTATCGATATATCTACAATAAATATAAATATAGATTGGTTGGATCATGAAATATACTAGATAAATTGCTCCTAAACCATAACAAGCATGATCTGTAATCATATTTAATTCATCTTGTGTGGTTTTGGATGTAATTTGGTTTGTTACATAATGCAAGTAAAGTGGAGTAGCAATAATGAAAAATTTAAATGCTACAAATGATGATTCTAAAATTACTTTAGTATTTTTAATTGAACTTAATGTTGGTACATAAATTCAACCTCATAAATAAAAAAAGCCTATGAAACTTAAAAATCTTAATAAATTTACACTTAATGTTGTTTGATTTCCACTTTGTAAATTATTTCAAACCATTAAATTCATCATGTCTTTTGCAAATATTTGTTCAAAAATCATTAAAACAAACGCAATAAAAAAACCAATATATATAGCTCATCTTACAGTTTGTCGCATGCTTTCAAAATGTCTTCTTGCAATAAAATTTCCTATTACAGGAAATACAGCAAATAAAAAAACAGTAATTAAGGCATTGAATGTAGAAAATACACCATATGTATAATTAATTGCTAAATATACATTTCCACTCATTCCTTGACCACGATTAAAATTGAATGCACAAAAAACATTAAATAACAAAGGAACTAAAGAAGTAATAGTTCCTCAAATCAATGACGGAAGTAAGAGTTTTCAAAATGTAAATATAAAATCTTTTTTACCAAAAATTCTAGTAAAAAAGTTTTCACCAGAATGATTTTTATGGCGAAAACTTAAATCATTATTATTAAATGTAGTTTCGCCAAAAGTTTTAACTTTTGTTTCGGTTGTCTGCATTTTTTTCCTTTATAAAAATTTTTATAAAATATGATATCACAAAATTAAATATGAAAAATATTAAGTTTATTTATTTCAATATATCTATAAGATAAATATTTTTTTATTTGGTATTGAAGATAAATTTCTAAGAAGTTTTCAATAGCATCTAAGCTATTTCTTAAATTATTTTGTTTTAAATAATGAAAATACTTTTTTAAAAAACTTGAAGGAATAACTTTCATGTTTTGTGTATTTTTCATTTTTTGAAGAAATTCACTAATAAATAAACTTAATTGTTTTAAATTGGTTTGTTTTTCATCATAAAACTGTAATAGCATAAATTTTTCATTTTTGTTTTTAATAAAAGCATATGCATTATTAGCATATGGTATATTTTCATTAATAAAATCACTTTTTATATCAAAAATAAAAGAAATGTTTTTATCTTTATAAAAATATGAATTTGTAATGTTAAAAATAATTCATTTAATTTTTTTTAATTTTTGTTGATCATCTTTATATAAATGAATTTCTTTCATTAAATAAAAAATGGTCTTTGCTAACCTTTTTATTTTTGTTGGATTAATAATAATAGTTAAATCTAAATTATCTAAGTATTTTTTTAATTCTTCTTCTAATTTGATATCAATCATTTTATTTTTTTGTACTATAGATATATTTTAATCATTTCATGAAATAAAAAATAAAGATATGTTTTATAAAAAAGTAATACTTAAAAAAAATACATAATTATTACTTCAAAATTTTATTGCAAAGTTTAAAGTTGATAATAAAGTAAAAATTAATAAAATAAAAATCTTTGAAAGATTATTGATTTTGTATTGATTTCTTCATTAACATGAATTTTTATTGTATTAAGTAAAGTATCTCTTAAATAGATAATAAATTAATAAAACTATAAAAACAAGATTATATTTTTAAATTCATAACAAAATATAAAAAAATTTAAAATAGATAATTTGAAGTTAACAATATGAAACTACAACTTTTGTAACTATTTTAAGAATTTTATTAATATATTTTAATTTTTTCATTTTGTTATTAAAATAAAAAATGTATAAAATGCAACAACAATTAAGAAAACTTAATCATAAACAAGTAAATGATGAAATTCAATTAAATAATAATCATCATTTATTAAAAAAATGAATTAAAAGAGTAAAGAAGCATTGTTTTTGAGTAGTTATTTGATGATTTTTTTGTGTTTCATTTATAATCACTGCAGCATATTTTGGTTTATTCTTAAATGAAAAAGATTCAATACTTGATACTAAATCTTTTAATACTGCAATAAATGTTTTAATAAATAAATATATTGAATTTAAAGATCTAATCTTACAAAGAGAATTTAATAAATTATTTCATGAACCTTTTTTTATAAATATTTTAATTGCTTTTTGCTTTGCGTTTTTATATCTAATTAGCATTTATAAAATATTCAAATTACAAGTAAAAATTACAACTAAATTAAGAGATATTAAAAAAGAAGCACCAGGATTTACTCATTTATATATTTTTAGTTTTTTTTATACATTATTTTGTTTTTTTATTCCAGTTTTATACTTAATCTTTCCAATTATAAATGTAATATCTATTAATAGATTAATCAATAAAACGATTGATGCTATAGATGATGCAAATGCTTAAACTTAAAATTCAAAACTAAATATAAGTATAAAATTGAAAAATAATATTATTTTTTAAAAAACAAAATTTTGTTATGAATCAAATATCAAGAAGTTATTAAATTCAAAATTAAGACAAAAAAATATTAATTTTATTTATCAATATAAAAATTCTATATTTAAGATATATGATTTGATTTTTTCTTTTAAATTAGATAATAAAATTTATTTTTGTTTATTTTTCATATTTATTTGTTCATAATATTTTTCAACTATTGTTTGAAGCTTATCTTTATTGTTATTAAAATTATTTTGATGAGCATGTATATAATCAATATTCTTTTTAATTGATTTTAGTCAAACAAGAATATTAAAAATATTTAAAAACCATCAATTATTATTTTTATTTGCTTTAATTCTTTGTTTTCATTTTCTTAAATATTTATTTAAGATTACAATTTTGTCAAAATATGGAATGACTTGTTTTTGTAATTTTAAAGTTTGATAATAAACTACTATATTTCAAATAAAAGCAACAAACATTATTATCAATCCAAAAATTCAAATTAAATTCATATTATTTCATACAAAACCATTTGACTTTATAGACTTAATAACAATAATTTCAACACTAAAACTAAATAAGAAAAAACCAATTAAATAAAAACTAAAAACAGTATATAATGAAAATATACTATATTTAAGATTTTTAGTTAAAGTCTGATAGTCAAAATTATTCATTCCTTAATATTTTAATATTAATCAATAAATTTTTAATATGAACAATAATAAAAGAAATATCAATAAAGATGCTAAATTTGCTAATGTAAGTAAATCAGCAAGATTATATGGCTTAGACCCAATTTGAAAAGTTACTATCAAAGTTGGATTAACAGGATTAATCATGTCATTTTTTTTAGGATTATTTACCTTTGTTGATCAATTAATGTTAGTAAACTTTATGCCAACAACTCATAACTATAGTTTTAATAGTTTGTTTTATGCAAAAGGACAAGGTTTGTTTGATCCAATGCTAAATTATATTAATGCTAATGGTGGAAATGAAATTATTAATAACATTAAATCACAAATTGGAACTGATAAAGATGGATTATTAAATTTAACTACAGCAATAGCAAATACTATTGGATTAACTGTTTTTGATAGTGCAGGAGTAGTAAGATCTGGAGTTTCATTAATAGGAGCACTAAGCATTATTATTAACTCTATTCCTAGTTTGTTCGCTGTAGGAACAAGTGTGAAATATACTCAAGCATTAGGTAAAGGAGATTATAAAAAAGCAGCATTTGTTTGACAAAATGCTTTTGTTGGATGTATTACTTCTGGTTTAATTTGTTTTGCTTTACTAATTATTTTGATTCCAACAGTTATTCCTGCTCAAGCAGTATCAGATAATTTATCCAAAAATGAAATTTATGGTTTATATAGTTTAGCTGAAAAAAATTTAAGTCAAAATCATTGAGATTTTAGTGATATCTTTTTTGAAAATAGTAATGGTCAATTAATCGATAAGATTTACTTTATGAAACATGATGATGTTTATACTTATTATGTAAAAGTGAATCAAGATGAATATTTAAATATTTCTAATAATCAATTAATTGATCCAACTTTGAATGATCAATTACTAACAAAGAATGTAAATAGTAATAATCATTTTAATATTTTAGTTTATGATCCTTCTACAAATTCAAATAGCAGTATTTTAAGTGTTTGAAATCACTATTATGCACAAGTAAGAACATATTCAATTAAATGAGCAGAAGACTTTATGTTCATTATGGATGCTGGATGTACAATTTTTGCTTTAAGTAACTTGCTTGGAGTAATTTTAAGAAGTGAAGGTGCAATTGCAGTATCTACTACAATCACAATTGTCACTGTATTATTTAATATTTTATTAGATTTTATTTTTATTAAAATTGCACAAATTGGTATGGAAGGTGCAGCTACTGCAAGTGTAATTGGTTGAATTGTGCAATTTATTTGATCTGCTTTATATATTCAATATTCTAAGAAAATAAAAAGTGTTGCAAACTTTAATGTATTAAATAAAAAATATTTTTATTTTAGTTGAAAAATTATGGGTGAAATTGCCTTATTTGGTTTAAGTATGTTAATTGGTACAGTAAGTTTTTCAATTTCTAATATTATTTTAACTAATCAAGTAACTTATGTAACTGTACAAATTATTCCTCAAGTTGGTGGTGAATATTACTTATCAATCATGGGAGCAGTTACTCCTATTGTGAACTTATTTTTCTTTACTGTTTTTGGTTTAATAAGAAGTAATTCTCCAATTTTTGCTTATAACTATTCAGCAAGAAGAACTGATCGTGTAAGAGCAGCATATTGATGAAATATTGGCATTATTGTTGGAATTGGAGGAATTATTTTAGGTTTGATTGGTTTTTGTGATCCAATTACTTTTGGGATTTTAAATTGATTCCAAATTAATCAAAATTCTCCAGATTATCAATTAGAAAGTGCACATAAATTAATTTGATTATGATTAATGCAAATTCCGATTATGGGTTTTGCTACTGGAGGAATGTTAATGTACAGAAGTACTAACAGATTAGGAACTTCATATTTAGTAGCACTATTAAGATCATGTATTTATAACATTCCAATGATTTTTATTTTTATGAGTATTGCAATTAATTGTAAAGATAGTTTAAATGCTGGACTAAGTGAACAAGAAATTGGTTTACCTTATGAAAATAATGCAATGTGATTCTTCTTTTATAATTTACCTGTTGCAGCAGGATGTTATTCATTAACAATCTTTATCATGACTACAATATTTATTTATAAGTATTTAGATTTAAATCCAAGAAGAAAAGTTAGTGAAATTTGACCAAACAGTTTATTTGTAAATTATTATTATAAAAAAATGTTTAATGAAAGTAACATTAAAGTACTTAATTAAAAATTTATTGTCTTAAAATATCACAATTTTTTGTAATGAAAACTGTATTAATGAGATTTTAATATATTATAAGAATAAGTAGAATGTTCTAAATTAGAAGTTTAAATTAGGAAATAAGTCAAAATGAGAAAGTTAATAAAGTTTATTTTAGGTATATCAGGAGTTTTAGTAGTTGGTGGAATAGTTGTTGGGTGTGTACTTGGTTTAACTAATGTTTTACAAATTTGAAATTCAGACACTAAAATTTTAAAACCAATGAACAAAATAAGTTTTGTTAAATATGATGAATTAAGTAATGATATTGTTAATTCAAACAATAATAAACCATTTACAAATTATAATGATGCTTTAAATAATTGAACAGCAACATATGATTCATTAACAAAAACACAAACTGGATATGAAAAAATTGTAACAAACGCAATTTATTCTTTCTTTGGTAATAACAATAATTCATTTTTTATTAATAAGAAACAAACTGCTAATATTGATGGAAATACTTATTATTATGGATTTGATTATACTGTTCCAGCTTGTGGAATTCAATTTAATAAGAAAAATAAAGATGTAAATTTAGGTGCTGAATATGATCTTAGTATGTATTTAGTAAGAGCAAGTAACATTAAAGAAAAATATTTAATGTGAAAATTTGATTGCACTTCTTATTGAAAAAATATTAGTTTTGTTCCAACAATTACTACTGTACAAAATTTATCAGGACAATTAGCATTTAATAATAACAATTATTATGGTGGAATTGCATTTAGTAAAAATACAAATATAACTGATGGTACTTTAACTGTTTTAGTAAACAAAGCAATTTTTGGTTGAGGTGATATTGGCTCAATTATTTCAAAAGGTGATTTTAATCCTGAAAGTTTATCAAATAAATATTTACAAGATATCATAAATAACCAAAATCAACCAATGATTAAACTTCCTACTATAAGTGTTTTTTCAATGTCTTGACAACCTGAAATTAACTTTTCTAGTTTTGTATCAGTTTATAACAATTCTTATGATTATGGAACAAATATTTAATTTTTCTTCTATTGTTTAATAAAAAATATTTTGCTAATTTTATTTAATATCTTAATCATTTAAGATATTTATTTTTATGAAATATCATCCTTTTAAAAAAAAGAGAATATGGATTTAACGATGAAAAGAAAAAGAAAAATAATATCAATATTAAGCATAATTGCTGTTTTGGCTTTATCTGCTACTACTATTGGTTTAATAGCATATTATTGTAGTAATAAGAATACAAAGAAATTAGATAATAGTTTAGAACAAAATCAAAAATTAGCAAATATGATTGGTTCATATATTAATGATCCAATTAAAATAAAAAGTAATTTAAATTCAAACCAAGCATTATTAAAAAACAATGTTAATGAAACTAAATCCTTAATTTTATCAAGTATTCAATCTGATTTAATGAATAAGAAATTTAATATTGATGGAAATGTTTATAATGGTTCAGTAATTTATAAAAATATTACAGTAGATTTACCAGGTACAGTCTTATATAACAATTATATAAATGGTGAAATATCAAATGTTAAATTAGTATATAAAACTAACAATAGTGAAATTACTATTCAACCTAAGGATGCAACAAGTTATACAGTTGTAGGTTTTAGTATTGCAAATAATTCAACACAAAACAATACAATTAATAAAAATGTTGTTAATAAATTAAATTCTTTATTAAATGAATATATTAATGTTGCTAATTATGAAAATATGAGTTCTTATAGTGCAGCAGATGCATTAAATGAACATGTAAATACTTTAAAAGAAGCAATAACTAGTGCAATTGAAGCTGAAATAAATAATAATTTTAATTCAACTTTTAATATTGATAACATTACATACAATGCAGATGAAATCATAAAAGATCTTGCAATCACATTACCAAATGCAATTACATTACAAGATGATGAAAATGCACAAATTCCAAATATAAAAATTTCTTATAAAGGAATTTCATTAGAATCAAAAAATGGTACAAATACATTTATTATTGATGGATTTAGTGATGAAATTAATAATAAAAATGATGAAATTGCAAAAATTTTAAACTCATTATTAAATCAAGTTATTAATATCTCAAACTATAACAATATAAGTTCATATACTGCAGCAATTGTATTAAGTGAACATAATGATGATTTAATATCTGCTATTAAAAATGAAATAGCAAATGAAATTAATAATAACATAAGTAAGTTCAATTTTGCTGGAACTTCATATACTGCAAATGAAATAATAAATGAAATTCATATTGAATTACCTATAGGAATTTCACAACAAGAAGATATAAAAGCACAAATTCAAAATGTAACATTATCATACAATGGCATTTTATTAAAACCAACTGCTTCAACATCTACGAACTCAACATCAATAAATTCTAACCAAAATAATTTTATTATTGATGGATTTAAAACTATTAGTATTAGTGAAATTGGTACAATTCCTATTACTGTTAATGAAACAACTTCAAGTTCATCATCTTCTAATAATTCAGGACAAATAACAACTAGAAATCAAGAAGTTGCAAATGAATTAGATACATTATTAAATAAAGTTATTAATGTATCTAATTACAATGATATGAGTTCTTATACTGCAGCAGATGCACTAACTAAACATAATGCTAATTTAATAACAGCTATTAAAGATGAAATAGCAACTGAAATTAGTAATATTAATAACTTTATTTTTGGTGGAATTTTATATTCTGCTTCTGAAATTGTTAGTGGAATTCAAATTGATTTACCAACTAATGTTTCATTAACTAGTGATGAATCTGGACAAATTACAGGAGTTTCATTATCATACAATGGTATTAAACTAATGTCAAATTCTTTTTCAACAAATTCTACAATTATAAATGATTTCATTGTTGAAGGTTTTATACCTGTAAATTCAACTCAAACAGGATATAATCCAGGTGGAAAAGGAAATAGTGCAAATAGAAACCATCAGATTGCAACTAAACTTGATTCATTTTTAAATCAAATCATTCAAATTTCAGGATTTAGTACAATTACTGCAGCAGATGCATTAAATGATCAATTAACTAAAATAAATAATAATCTTGAAAGCGCCATTGTTTCAGCAATTCAAAGCGAAATTAAACAATCAAAAGAAACATTTAATATTGATGGGATTGGTTATAGTGCAACAGACATTTCAAATGGTATAGAAATTGGTTTTCCAAAATCTGTTAGTTTAACTGATGATGAAAATGCACAAATTCCAAATGTAACATTATCATATAATGGTATTTCAATAACTACTAAAACTATAAATAATACAAGTACAAATGATTTTATTATTGAAGGATTTACTAAACCATCTGCTAGTCAAATAGGATACAATCCAGGTGGAAAAGGTAATAATACAAATAGAAATCACCAAATTGCAAGTAAATTAGATTCATTATTAAATCAAATAATTAATATCAGTAAAGAACCTATTAGTTCGTATACTGCTGCTGATTCACTAAATAGTACATTAACTAACAATTTAAAATCTGCAATAATTCAAGTTATTGAGAATGAAATTTCTTCATCAAAAATATCATTCATTATTGATTCCATAGCATATACTGCATCACAAATCGCAAATGAAATAACTATTGAATTGCCACAAGCAGTAGCTACACAATATAATTCAAATGGACAAATTCCAGGAGTTTTATTATCATACAATGGTATTAAATTAACTTCTAAATCTTCTTCTACAAATTCATCAACAAATAGTTTTATAGTTCAAGGCTTTAAGGTTATTTCATCAAATCAAGCAAACATTAACTATAATAGAAATCAACAAGTTGCAAAAAAACTATTTTCATTATTAAACAGTACAATTAATGTTTCAAATTATGAAGATATGAATGAATATTCTGCAGCAGAAGCATTAAGTGATTTATCAACTGATAATTTAAAAACTGCAATTATTGATGCAATTGAAAATGAAATTACAAAATCTAATGATTCATTTGATATTGATGGAATTTCATATACTGCATCTGAAATTGCAAATAATATAACAATTACATTACCAAATTTTATTACTTTGTTAAATGATATAGATTTAGAAATTCCAAATGTATCATTATCATATAATGGTATGTCTTTGATATCTAATACATCTTCAAAAAATTTTGTAATTAATGGATTTAATAATATTCCTAAAGAAAAAATTGTTAATGCATTTAATGAAACATTAACTAATTATGATAGGAATACATTTTATTTTTCTTCATTTAAAAATATTGATTCATATACTGCTCAAAATATAATCAATAATACACCTATTATTTTGCATGAAGATTTTGAAGAACTAATAAAAATTGTATTTAATAATTATTATATTGATAATTGTTTTCTTTTTAATGATTCTATAAATCCTCAGTCTATTAGACTTGGAGTACAAAATCTGTTAAGTAATATATCATACACATTGCCAAAAATAATTTCACAACAAAATAATCTATATGGACAAATTCCTAATGTTTCATTAGAATATGATGGAATAACTCTAGCTTTACAGAAAAGTAGACATAACACTACTTCATTCTATTTCACAGGATTTAGTAATCAAATTAGTAATATAAATCAAAAATTTGTGAATATATTGGATTCATTATTAAATAACACAATTAATGTTTCTAGTTATGAAAATATGAGTTTATATACTGCAAGTTTAGCATGATTATCTGAGAGTAATTCACTAAATCAAGCAATTACTGATGCAATAGAAACTGAAATAAAAACCCATATTTCATTATTTGTGTATGATAATTATTCATATACTTTGCAATATATATTAAATACAATATATCCTACACTTCCAGATAATGTTTCTATGCAAGATAATATAAGTGGACAAATTCCAGATGTTACATTATATTATGAAGGTATTTTAGATGGCAATAGTACTCAATTAATACCTAAAGGCACTTCAAATTCATCATCAACAAATACATTTACTATCACTGGATTTTGTACAGTTAGTGAAGAAATATTAAATGAATTAAATTCATTACCTAATGATATAAATGTTGCTAAGTATGATGACATGGATTCTTATACAGCAGCACAAGCATTTAATGATCATTGAAAAACTTTGCAACAAGCAATTATTAGTGCAATTAAAAATGAAATTGCTTCAGTTATTGTGAATGGTGTTACATTTACTGCAAGTCAGATAGCAGCAAACATAGAAGTAATTGGTCCTGGAATGATTTGAAATCAAGATAACAAAGAATGTCAATCGTCAGTAGGATTAATGTATAAAGGAATAACAATAACTCCTAAAACAGGTTCTAATACTTTTAATGTTACCGGGTTTAGTAGTCCATCAATAAATAATAATACAATGAGTTATATTAACTATCAAATTGCAAATAATTTAGATTCATGAATACCTTCAATAATTGATGTTGGAAGTTGTAAAAACATTGATTCATATACTGCACAAGAAGCATTAAATAATCATTTAGATGAACTAAAATCAGCAATTCTTAGTGTCATATATCACGACATCTATTCTGATACTGTTAATGGTATTACATATAGTTGTAACAAAATAATAAATAATATTGAAATCATTTTTCCTTTATATCTTTGAAACTCAAATAATTTAACAACAGAAATTTCAGGTGTTCAATTAGCATATAATGGAATATTATTATCATGAACTGGACTTGGACCAAATTCTGCTGGTAATGAAACATCAAATATATTTTTTATAGATGGCTTTAATAATTCAACATCATCAACAAGTAGTACAAGCACAAACATTAATAATGGAATTTACTCTAAATTAAATAGATTATTAAGTGATAGCATTGATATTCAAAATTATAATTCAATGAGTTCATATACTGCAGCAGACGCATTATGCAATTATTCAATTAGTTTGCAAGAAGCAATTATTAATGCAATTGAAAATGAAATTTCAAATGACATTAAAAATAACACAATTTCATTCAATACTCAAGATTCTTTAAATACTGTTACTTCAATTGCAAACAAT
>JAGBPV010000017.1 GCA_017633195.1 bacterium | reverse complement strand
TACAGTAACGAAACACCAAAACCAATTAGTGCCACCAAATACACGTTTTAGATTACATAAGAATAATACAGTAACGAAACAAAGGTGGTATAACATCTTTCATTCCAAAGGTTTTAGATTACATAAGAATAATACAGTAACGAAACATAATTACAATAAACCCTATTGTTTCAATAGTTTTAGATTACATAAGAATAATACAGTAACGAAACCTTAAAATTTAATCCATAGTACTTTTTCTTGTTTTAGATTACATAAGAATAATACAGTAACGAAACTGTAGCTAATTGGTCTTCATCCTTATAAACGTTTTAGATTACATAAGAATAATACAGTAACGAAACAAATATTCCTTATGAAGATGCTGGTAGTGGGTTTTAGATTACATAAGAATAATACAGTAACGAAACTTCTGGAATTGTTTATGACACTACTTTTTCGTTTTAGATTACATAAGAATAATACAGTAACGAAACTATTATCTCTACTGTTAATATATCAACTCAGTTTTAGATTACATAAGAATAATACAGTAACGAAACTGCTTTGCTTTGTATTGTTCGATCGCTTTTGTTTTAGATTACATAAGAATAATACAGTAACGAAACGATAATTGTTAATGCTTGAATTAGTACTAGGTTTTAGATTACATAAGAATAATACAGTAACGAAACATAACAATAAGAAGTACAACAGCATTTTTAGGTTTTAGATTACATAAGAATAATACAGTAACGAAACATATATAAGTGTTAAGCTTGTTCTTTGACAGTTTTAGATTACATAAGAATAATACAGTAACGAAACGTCAAATTACAAAAAATTCAATAAAAAATAAGAAATTTCTGCATTTAACTTCATATTTTGTTCATTATTTATAAAATTGTTGAATATTTCTTTAGTAATTGGAATATTTATTTTTTCTTCTAAATAACTTAATAATTTATCAGTATCTAATACTTCTAAATAATTATTGGTATTATTTCAAATTACTAATGTCTCTAGATTACTGATATTTTCAATAAAAGAAAATGAATTTGAAATAACTATAAAATCATAATAATTTAGAAATTCTTTTAATTTTGAAATTTTAATAGATCATAAATCATGTATAATTACCAGTTGTTTAGTATCTGATTTATTAAATTCTAAATATTTATAAAAACATTCTTCATTAATATATTCTTCAGTATTTAATGCAAATAGTGCAGAAATTAATTTAGATAAATCATTATTTTCTTGAATATAATTTGTTCCTATAGATTCATTAATGTCATTAATAATTTCCTTTAATTTTTCACTATTAATTAAGTTATTATCTAATAAATAAGTAATTATTTTTTTGTATAAATTATTAGTTTTACTAAAACTTAATAGACTTTCTAATTTAGTTAATGGGTTTATATAAATAAACTTTGAATATGTATTAAAAGATGTTTTAATATGATCATCTTGTATGCCTATAAAAATATCTTTCATAAATATTGAAGTATTCAAAGTATAAAACACTTTTATTCCTTCATATTCAAACTCAAATTGTTGCTTATTTATACAAATATTTAACATTATATTTTTGTAAACCTTTCTGCATTGTTATAAATTTCATTAATATTTTGATTTCCTAATATTAATTTCATACTATTGTATTGTTTTTCTGTAATACTTAATACTCTAATATTGCCCTCTTTAGGTAAATGTTTTTTTATTTTATTAATTTCATTATCTATTTTTGTTGTAACATTTACACATTTAACATAGATAGAAAATTGCATCATAATATATCCATTTCTGATTAAGTCATCATGGAAAATTCGATATGATTTATTTTCTTCTTTTTCTGTGTTAGGTAAATCAAACATTACTATGATTCTCATTGGTTTATATTCTGCTGCCATATTATTTCAAAATTTGGAAATTCATTTTGATTAATAACATAATCAATAAATAAGTCAATTGCATTATTAACAAAATATCCTTTTTTATTAAGAATTAATTTATAATTGCTTAATCTTTCTAACATTTTTGTTTTAGCTTCATATATATTTTGTGTTTCTTTAATAATTTCTAACATATTAAGATCAACACAAAATCTAAATGGTTCAATAAAATCTGAAGCTAAGGCAAAAAAATTATTGAATGATTTATGAAATAAAGAAATTCTAGGATCTAGACCTTTTTTTATGATAGATCTAGTAATCATGCTTCTTAAAATACTATATCCATAATTCAAAACAAGATTTTCAAATGAATCATCTCTTCTATTAAATTCAACTGAAAATAATGCATGTCAATATATTTTAGAAGCATGACCTTCTCTATTTGTGATATCAAAACTTTTGATATCATTTGATAATTCAATCAAACTATCATATATCTCTTTATTATCATTAATCTTTAAAATTATATTAGCTTGGTTTACAATTTTCTGGTTGATAATTTTTGTCCATAAAAAATCTTTATATTTTTTTGTCCAATTTAATTGTTCACTAAATATTTTTAATGAATTAAAGTGACCATTAATATTTATAAGTTGTAATGCAGGATCATGTTTTTCATCACAAATAATGAAGTTAATGTTATGTTCTGCTAATGCAACTAATAATCTAGAAGTTATAGTTAGTTTATTGTTATGAGTTATTATTGTATCAATATCAGATAATGGAATAGTAATTTTAGATAGTTCTGTTCTTATAATTAAATTATCTAAAAATAGACTTAATTTTTCTCCATTTTCTAATTCTATTATTTTTCAACCCATGATACAGGATTATTATAACAAAAAACCCTCTGGAAAACCAGGGGCAGTTACAGCAATACGATTTGCTTTATCTCGTATCTGTATTATTCTTATGTAATCTAGTTGCATTAAGCAACACATTTATTATACTATAATTTATTAAATAAGTCTTGAATACTTTTTCTACTTCTTATATTTCCTAAATAATCAATTTCAACTAGATCAAAATATTTTAATAACCTATCAAAAGGAATAAATAATTGTATTTTTTCTTTTTTTTGTTTTTTTTGTTTTTTGTCATTTGATGTTTCTTCATTATTTGCTTCTTGATTTTTATGTTTTTTTCTTTCTACATATATTCCATCAGAATTTAGAAGTTTTAATTCAAATTGTTTATTACCTATGTTATATGAACCATTAGAATAGAATCTAAGATATTCTTTATTAAAACCATTATTATTAAAATCTATTTCTAAGTTGTCTAATACTTGATTATCAAATTTTATTCCTTCTTTTTTGTCTTTATAAAATTGTTCATTTAATAATAAAGTTGTTCCTCTGTCAAATCTTATATATTTTTTTGATTTTAAAGTAATTTTTTTGTCATTTAATCATTTGTTGTCTAACTTTTGTTCATCTATATCTACTCTGTTATTCTTTATTTTCATATTATTAAAGGTTAAATTGATAAGTTGTGGTTCATTATTATTATTCTTATAAATTCTTACACCAAATGGATTAAAGGAATGTTTTACACCTGAACTAGATATGAATATTTTGTCTTTATCAAAATTTTCTTTGCATTTTAATTTTCTTATTAAAGTAGGCTTATTGCTAAAATCATCATTTTTTCAAATTGGAATATACAACTTATTTTTAATAATATTTTGTATTTGTTTATCTTTAATTAAAGATAAATTATCTTCACTATTTAAACTATTTAAATAATTAATAAAAGGATTTTTGCTTTTATTGTTTGTGCTTTCTTGAAATTCAGGCTTATAAAATATTTCACAAAGTTTTTGATAAATAGGATTAATTGCTTCTTTTTTAGAATCAGAATATTTAATTAATAAATCTTCTGAACATTTTCCTTCATCTTCATCATCACTATTATTTAATAAAAAATTCATAAAATATTTTTTAAATTTATTAAGATCATTTTTTTGTTTCATTTCATTTAATAAATCTATTTTACTTGTTGCAAATTCTTCACCATTTTTTAATGTTTTTCATCCATAATTAGTTTCATTAAAAAATTCACCATTAGATTTTTTCATTGAAGGAAAAGAAAATTTAACATATAAATCTTTGTTTTCATTATTAGATATTTCATATAATAATTTACCTAATTCTTTTATTGACTTATCTTTTTGCAATCAGTCTTTTTCTAATCCTTCTTCCTTTTTGTTAACAATAAAAGAATTGTATTTATCCTTTAATTCTTTGTATTCATCGCTTTCTGCATCAAGATTGTTTCTTTTTACTTCTTTAGCAAAATCTAATCAAATATCTTGTTCTTTTTGCTTAATGTCACTTAATAATTTATTTAACTTGTAATATGAACCAACATAGCAAATTATTGCTGCATCTATGGCATGGTGATTATTACTTTTAACTCTATCTTTAATTAAAGGAACTAATTCTCCTGTTTCTTGATTTTCTTGAACAAAGATATTTTTTCTTGCATAATTTGTTAAAGTTCCATTCAATACTTTAACATTTGCTTCTTTAAAAAATGCTTGTTTTTCATCATAAAAAATTTCAGTAGCATTATCATCATTTTTAACTGACTTATTTGCTTCAAAAAAATCTTGCAATGTATTTAATAATAATCTAGTTGAAATTCTTGTATCATTTAAATTTCTATTAATAAAATTTGCTCAGTCATTTCCTTCATAAGTTAAATTAAAATACTTGTCTTTAGAAATTAAAACATCATTATTTTCTTTTTTATCTTTATCTTTTTTTATTTTTGGTCCATTATAAATTGAATCGATTCTTTCTTTAAATTTTTCATATTCTCCTTTTTTAAAAGACAATCATTGATATGGAGTTCTATTGTCTTTATCTTTATTATTTTTTGTAGTAGTTAAAACTTTATTATCTAATGAATCAATACCACATAAAGAATAAGGGATTATATGATCAATTTGAAAATCTTGTGGATTATTTATTAGATGTGTTAAATCAATTTCTTCTCCATCATAAAGATCCATATGATTTTGTTTTTCTCATAATAATATCTTTAAGAATAATTGACCTTTATATAGTTTATCTTGATTTTTTATTCCATATTCTTCTATGCATCTATCTTTAAAGGATTCATTCTTTCTCATTAAATTATCTAAAAACTTTTTTTGTTCCTGGCTATTTTTTTCTCTAGCCATTTCAATAACAACATCTTGTAAATGATATTTATTTTTATATAAATGAATAATTTTATTAATTACATTAACTGCTTGAATGAAAGTTCTTTTTGCATTTACTGACAAGATTTCATCTTTAAATAAATTTTTAGGTAAATATCAACCAGTTAAATTAAATTCTTTGTCTCTATTTTGTTTAATTTCTTTTAAGAAATAAGTTGAAGAGTTAACTAATTCAGGATTTTTAAGATTAATTATATAATCTAAAAATTTTATCATTGCTTTATAACTTATAGAACTAGTTTTACTAAAACCTTTGATTTTATTAAATAGTTTTAATAATTCTTCTGTATCCATAGTATTTTGATTATTTGATATAAGTTTTTGAAATAACTCAAATCTTTTAATTTTATCTTGTGAAAATCTCGTTAGTTCCTTATAAAAATCATTAATTTTTTGTATAAAATTAATATCCAATAAATTAATTTGTTCAGGATTAATATTTTTTGTTTTTAATAGTATTTGAATAATTTGATATGTATTATTAAGTTCAGTAAAAATAGGTTCTTTGTTTTTATCTAATCTATAACCTCAAACATATTTTTTGTCAAAAATAATTTCTTCGTTTGGGAAAAGTTGCTTAAAAATTTTTATTAGACTTTTTTCAGTTATTGGTTGTGGTTTTTGTTTTTTTAATCCTTCATTTAAGATATTGAAAAATTCTATTAATTCTTTTTGAGTGAATAATCTTCTTGCATTATCAGAATAAAAATTTAAATTTATTAAATCATTAATTAAGTTAGTTATTTCTGCAAGCGGAGAATTAATCATTCCTCTAATTTCATCTGGAAAAACACTACATTTACCAACAGTTACATCTCATAAGTTATCACCAACACATTTAATTTCTCCATTTTCTTTTCTTCATAATCCATATGGAGTTGGTGACTTTTCTGAACCTGGACCTTTATTGAAAGCTCTTATATGATTGAATAATCTTAAATAGTTGTCAACAAATTCTTTGCTTAAATTAGTTTGCTGATTTAATAAGTATTTAACTTCTAATTCTCAGTGAGAATGTGGAATTTCATTGTTTTCTTCTATACCAATAAATTTACTTACAAAATCCTTGTTTTTTTTATAATATTTAATCGTTGGAAAATCACAAATTTTAATATCAGTATTTAATGTGCTTTCTATTTTTTTATCTTCTTCAGTTAACTCAGAACTTTTATTTTCATTATTTAGTTTTTTCTTAGAATTTTTATCATCTTGAACATAGAAAAATCCTCTATGAGAAAAATAATTATATAAAACAACAATTAATTCTTCATTTGTTAGTTGTTCATTATTTATTAAAGATTTTAGTCTCAATTCTAATGGTTGAATTTGTCTACAATTTTCATCTACAATTCCATTGCGAATTATTTCTTTAACTTTTTCAACTTTTTCTTCAAAACAACTTCCATTAACTAAATTTGTTGTTTTTGCAATTAAATGAATTAAACTATTTTTCTTAAATTTAATTCTTCTAATTCTTCTTCTTGTACATCTTTTTTCTCTTCTATTAGATGCATTTGTTTGATTATTTTTATCTGATGCTTCTTCAAATAATCTCACACCCAAATCAATTAATTCCTTTTTATCAGGATTAGTTACATCAAAAATCGCTCATCCACATGATGCAACTCCTAAATCTAATCCTATTGCTATTTTTCTTTTAGAATTTTTATTAGTTTCTTGTTCCATAATAATTTCTTTCTTTATATTATTAAATTAGTATTTATTTGTTTTTATATATTGTAATTCTTAACAAATATAATTAAATAATTAATATGAGAACATCATGATTTAAATATTTTTATATTTGATTATTATCAACAATAGCAATAACGTTATTTATTGCTTTTGTTGTTTTATTAGTTTATTTTGATGCTAATGCTTGAATAGGAATAACTACAGTATTTATTGCATGATTCATCATATCTTGCATTACATCTTTCTTTATTTTTAATTCAGAAAGATTACTTAATGTAAAGTTATGTTGAATCTTATGAGTAATGTGTTTTCCTTTATTAGGATTAATTATTTTTTATTGGTTTGGAATTTTTCCTTTTAAAAAAAATAAACTAAAAGAATATAGCAAATTATTAAATGCTTATTATGATAAAGAACAATTTAAATTTACCAAAGAATTTTTAAATTCAGTTCAAACAAATAAAGATATTAAAAAAGCTTTTAAATATGGTTTAAATATTAATCAACCAATTTTACTAAATAATGATTTAGTACTTCTAGATCATATTGATGAATTTTATAATGCAATTATGCAAACTATTAATGATGCTAAAAAATTCATTAATGTACAAACATATATTGTAAAAAAAAGTGCTTTTTTTAATGTGCTAGCAGATTTATTAATTAAAAAAGCACATGAAGGCATCAAAATTAATTTTATGTATGATTGAATAGGGGGACTTATTAATAATCCAAAAACTAAAATTAATGAAATGAAAAAAGCAGGAATTAATGTTGCAACATTTAATACTTTTAGATTTAATCCTTTTACTGGTCAAACCAATTATAGAAGTCATAGAAAATGTTTAATTGTAGATAATAAAATTGCAATTTATGGCGGAAGCAATTTAAGTGATGATTATTTTAATTTAGTTATGAAAAATAATTTTTGAAAAGATATTAATATCAAAATTGAAGGAGAAATTGTTAATTCATTAAACATCATGTTTGCAATTGATTGACAAAACTATACTTTAAATAGCATTAATAGAAATATTAAAAATATTTTTATTAATAATAAAGAATTTTATTTTAGTAAAAATAAAGAAATTCATTTACAAAATAACATTTGTCAAATGGTAGAATCTTCACCTTTATTAAAAGAAAATACTATTCACGATATTATCATTAATTTAATTGGTTTAGCTAATGAAAGAATTTGAATTATTACTCCTTATTTTTATCCAAGTGATGATATCTTAAATCAATTAGTCGCAGCAGCTTATGCTGGAATAGATGTAAGAATTATTGTTCCTGGAAATGTTGATGATAAAAGATATATTTTATTAATTAATCGATATAACTATAAAAGATTATTAAATGCTGGTGTTAAAATTTATGAATACTTTGGCTTCATGCATGGTAAAGAAGTTATTATTGATAATGATTTAAGTTTAATGGGAACATTTAATTTTGATCACAGATCATTATATAGTAACTTTGAAACGGCATTATTAGTTAATAATAAAGAATGAAATTTAACTTTAATTAATGAATTTCTTGAATTATCTAAAACTAGTAAATTAATTACTAAATCTGAATGATATAAAACTCAAACATGAATGAATAAAATTAAAGTAAAAATTTTTAATCTAATACATCCTTTATTTTAATAAAGTAAATTTATATGATTAAACTAAATAATACTATTAAATGGTGTTTAGTTTTATATATAAAACTCTAAACTTTAATAGTTAGTATCAATTATTTTAGGATGCTTTGATTTTGGTAGGAAAGACTAATTAATGACAACTTTTTTAGTTGTCATTAATTGTTTTACTTACAAAATATTATTCTTAGACAAATTAGTTCTTATTTAATTTGCATCTAATTTAGATTAATAACTTACAATATCTGCTTCTGTACCATTTAATGCTGTAGTTTTGTGCAATAATTGACTAATATAAGCAGCATTTTTCATTGGATAAAATGTTCCAAGTTCTCCACCACTATAACCAAAATAATTACCTAAATTTAATAATGCAGCATAACTATGACCTGCAAAATAACTAAAGTAATTTGTTCCTTTTGGTCATAATACTAAAGCAATATGTTCATTACTTCTAAAAACATTAAATGTATCTTGTACTGTTCCATAAG
>JAGBPV010000016.1 GCA_017633195.1 bacterium | reverse complement strand
ATAAATGTAAAAGAATTACTTTTGAAGAAATTAATAAAGAATCAATTATTAAAGCTATTAATAATCCAAGACAAATTGATATGAATTTAGTTAATGCACAATTAACAAGACAAATATTTGATAAATTATTTGGATATAAAGCAAGTAGTTTTGCTTATAACTTAATGAAAATGAAAGATTTAAGTATTGGTAGAGTTCAAAGCGAAGCATTGCGAATTATTGTGAATAGAGAATATGAAATTAGAAATTATGTTCCAAAATATTGATGAACTATTAATCCAATCATTAGTGTAAATAATACAAATATAAAGTTAAGCTTAATAGAAAATGAAAAAATAAATACTAAGTTTAGTACTATAGAAGAAATTAATAAGTTTATTGATGTATTAGATAATTCTTTTGAATTTATTAAACATGAAGAAAAAGAAGTTTATCAAAGACCACATCTACCATTTGATACTGCTAGTTTTTTAGAATATGCAATGAAAAAGTTTAATATAAGTGCACAAAAAACTCAAAGTTTATTACAAGTATTGTATGAACAAGGATTAATTACATATCCAAGAACTGATAGTATTAGATAAATTTCATTTAAAAAGTAGAATTAAGAGAGATTTTAATTATAAAAATAGAACACAAAGAGATTTATTTGTTGCTCAAATTAAAGGATTTAGCAAAATTAAAAAAGAATATTGCAATAGAATTATTAATTTAATTGAACAAATTAAAGTAGATGAAGCAATCAAATTATTAAGTGAATTTAAGAATGAATATAATTTTAAAACAAAAGAAATGAATAATTTAATTCTTCATTTAAAAACAAATAAAGATGCTATAGAAATATGAAAAGATCCTGCATATTATGGAACTTTTACAGAAACATATGTTCAACAATTAGTTAAAAGTTATTTTGGTAATTTTGGTAAGTGTTATTCATTAAATAATTTTATTAATTTATTAAGTGCTAATTGCATTGTTAAACATTTAAATTAATTTTTTCTATTTGTCTTTTTTAGTAAAAAAAGAAAAACAGGATAAAGAGCAAAATTTGGTGTTCCAAATCGTCGTAATTTAAATTATGTGGTAATTATTATATAATTACAACTAATTTAAATTATTTGCTAATTAGTGGGACTTATTTGAGAATTTTATTAATAAAATTCAAAAATAAATCAGGACCACTTCTTATCCTGCGCCCACTTGCGCGTTTAGAGACGAGCAAAGTGCTTTTTAACATGTTAATGGTATATAAAATCTTTTAAATATTTATATTTAAAATAAAAAATTGAGAAAATTTCCTTTAAAAATCTTATTACAAAGTAATAAAAACCACTTTTTTAATTTTCTTAAAAGAATTTTGATAATATAGTATTGGTTGTTTTTGACAACTCCTTAAACAATAGAACTCTCCCAAAAAATATTAGGTGCAAAATTATCTATGAATAATGATACAAACTTAGTCATAGATTCATTTAAATTGATTAAGGATAAATCAAATGCAATAGTGCATTTTGATCATACAACATGTTATTCATTTTCTGAATTTATTAAAATATTAAAGGAATTTAATTGAAAACAATCAATGTCTAGAGTTGGAAATTCTCTTGATAATAAAGAATTTGAATTCTGATTTAGTATTTTAACAACTAAACTTATATATAAATTAAACATTAAGCAAATGACATTCAATGAATTGGAAAATGAAATTGATGATTTCATTCATTAGTACAATAATGTAAGAATTCAAGAAAAGTTGAATTGAATGACGCCTACACAATATAAAAATCATTTATAATGATAAAAACATGAAATTTGATTTTTTGTCAAAATCTCATATGCATGTCTATAAAAATTGAAGGAAAAAATTATGAAATATGCAATATTAGCATCAACAACAAGTACAATTAGTCAACAAACTTTTACTCCATTAGCAGAATGGGTTTGACAAGTAGCTAATGCAATATTAATTGTTTTTGGAGTTATAGCAGGGATTTTTTTAATTTTTGTTTTAGGTTATTATTTCATTTTGTTAGCAAAACACAAAGACCCAGCAGAAAGAAAAGAAATCTTAGCAAAGTTTTTATGATGAGTTGTTGCAGCAGTTGGAATTGTTGTAGTATGTACATTATCTAATATTTTATTCCCATTAATTGAAGGTCATATGATTTTTGCAAATCCGATTTCTAACAATAGTAGTAATAGTTAATAAAACTAAAAGAGAAAATATAAATGTTATCTATAGGACAATTAATAACAGCTGCATTATTAAAATTCTTTTGAGTAATTTTTATTCAAGGCCCACTACAAATTGTTTCTTATGCTGCAGATGCTATAAAGTATCTAACACAAGGTATATTTTGAAACATATTTTTTAATACTAATGGTGTTTATAAAAATGGTGTAATAGTTCCACCAAATATTAATGATGTGAAAATTCCGTGAATTTTTATTGGTTTTGTTATTATTTCTATTTTTATTGGATTTTTAGTTTTTATTTGGCAACTTATTAAAGTAACAACAATTACAAGTAATGATACTAAAATGCAAAAGAAAGGTATTATTAATGCTATTAAATTCTTTATATTAGGATTTTTAGTCTGTTTTAGTATTCCTGCATTTTTCTTTGTTCTAATTGCTATTATGGGTTTTTTAAGTGAAGCAATTAATTTAGCATTTATTGGATCTAGCAATAAAACTAGTATTGCTGACTTTTTATATTTGCTTGGTGCTCCTAGTGGTTTTAATGGTCCAGTTCCAAGCAATTTTTCTGCACCAGATGATAGTGTTATTTTAAATTACAACATGTTAGTTGAATGTTTAGGGTCATGATTTGCTTTATTTGCATTATTAATTATTTCATGAGTCATTATGCTTAAAGTTGCAGAATTATTTTTCTTAATGATAATTAGTCCATTTTTAGCATTTAGTATGCCATTAGATGATGGTAAAAGAATTATTTCATACAAGAATCTTGTAATATCAAAAGCTCTAGTGATTCTTGGAAATTTAATTATGTATTATGTGTATGTTATTTTACTTTCATTAATGCATACATCAATTAGTAATAGTAATTGGTTTGATGCAAATGGTGGGAATGAAGCTAAATCAATTGTTGAATTAGCATTTATTGCAGGTTCATCTATGACTGTATTTGGTGCTTCTAGTTTAATTGGTTCTTTTATTGGTGAAACAACAGGTATGAAAGAAGGAATGGATACATTAAGAGGTTTTGCAGGTTTAGTTGGAACAGCTGGTGCTGCAGGAATAATAAACAAAGGTCTTGGTTTTACTAAACCTTCAAATTTTCTTAAAACAGGTGAAAAACTTGCAGAACAAAAAGGTGGAAAATTAATAAGTGGAATTGGCTCAAAAATACAAGCTTACAAACATAATAAGATTGATAAGAAAATGTCCAATAATGAAATTTCTTTAGCTGAAGGAAAAATTATGCATGAAAAAGTTGGAAAGAATTTCTGAAGAAAAAAGAAATTAGATGAAATGCAAAGAAAACAACATTTGTATGATCAACAACATGGATTTAAAAATAATTTTGATTATATCAACTCTCAAGAAGAAGAAAAAAAGGGAACTACATTATAAGTAATGAATAGTGATAATTTAATTCCAAAGAGTTTATTTAATTCTAGATTATTAATTTGAAAATCATTAACACTTAAAGATATTGTTTTTATTTTGTTTTGCTTAATTATTGCTGCATGTTTAAGTTTTCCATTTGCTCATATTAATATACTTTATAGAATCTTAATTTTTATTTTTATATCAATTATTTTCTTATTAAATTTAATTAAAATTACCCAAAGAGATCTTAGAATGTATCAATATTTTTGATTATTCTTTTTATTTTTGATTAACAAGAAAAAATATCTTTCAACTGTGAAGAAATACAGAAATAATTTAGAATTTTTAAGTTATGATGATGAAGCTATTCAAATTAAAAATAAACAAATTAGAACTAAATGTTATATGTCTGCAATTCAAATTAATGGGATTAATTTTAATGCATTAAATTATGATGAACAAGACTTAAAAAGAAAATTATTAGCAATCATTATAAAAAATATTGAAAGTGAATTTTGCTTAATAAAAATTGATGAAAAAATTGATTTTAATAAACAAGCAAAATATCTTCAGATATTAGCAAATAATTTAAAAAATAGTAGTTTTATTAAATCTAAAGAACAAGAAAACAACTATTTATTTCAAATGCAATATTTATATGAATGATACATAAATAATACTAATAATGCTGAATATATGTATAAAAAATGATACTTGATTTATTATGGAAAAAACAAAGAAGAATTAAATCAAAATAAAAAACATATTATGAATGAATTTAGTAGATTATTTTATACTAAAGCACTTCCTAGTATTAAATTAATTAATATCTTAAAAAATATCTTTAATCCAATTAGTGATGATATAAGAAAAGAAGATATTAAGAATCAAGATTTAAACAAGATAATTTTTGAAGATAATTTTGATGATATTAATTTTCATTTCGATTCAATAATAACTACTAAACATAAACAAAAATCTTATTATGCTATTAATACATTAAGTAATTTACCAAATGAAGCTAGTTATAATTGATTAAATAATTTAAGTGAAAATAACTCAACAATCATTATTAATACAAGACAAATTACTAGAGAAGAAGCCAAACAATGTTTACAAAAAAGTATTAATAATTATACTTTTATGTGATTAAATAAAAACGAATATAAAGAAGCAGTTAATAAAGAAGAACTAGCAAGTAATTTAGAAGTATTAAACAATATTAAAGATGATATAGCACACAATACAGAAAAACTTAGAAATTATAATATTAATTTTTTAAATTATGGATATGATAAAGATTCATTAGGACAAAACATTATAGCCTTAAATGAAGCTGTTAAAAATGAAAATATGAATTTAAATAATTTAAGCATGGTTCAAAAAGATGTTTTTCACAGTATTTTTCCAAAATATAAAACTGCATTATATAAATATGGGATTCAATTGCCATCATTAAGTTTTGCAAGTTCTTTTCCTTTTATAGATTCATTATTCATTGATGAAAAAGGTTTATATTTAGGTAATAATGATTTAAATAATCCAATTGTTTTAGATTTATGAAGTAGAGAAAATAGATTAAATAGTAATATGGTTGTTCTTGGAACAAGTGGAGGAGGAAAAAGTTCTTTTATTAAAAAGTTAATTAATAATCAAGTAATTTTTGATAGTTATGTTTATATTATTGATCCAGAAAGAGACTATACATATTTAGTGAAATATTATCATGGACAAATTATAGATATGGCTAATGGTAAATTAAGTAGAATTAATCCCTTACAAGTGTTTTTAAATGAAAAACTAGAAGATGATAATTTACAAATTATTAATAATACTGCAAGTTTAATTGCAGAACATTTAAAGATGTTAGAAACTTTCTTTACTACTTTAATGATGGATACAACTGGTAAAAATTGTAAATTAGATAATTTAAGCTTATTTTATTTAATGAAAGAAATTAAAAAACTTTATCAAAATTGAAAATTGTTTGATAAAAATTTGTATATATTAAATACAAATGATTATCCAACATTTGATGATTTAATCAATTCACTAAAGAAAAGTAATACTAAACTTACTGATAAAGAAGATAGAAAAATATATAGTTTTTTAATTGATATTATTAGTGATTATTTTTGCAATAATGGGATTTATGCAGAGTTATATAATGGCAAAAGTAATTTAAAAATTGGAGATAGTCAATTAGTATGTTTTGATGTTAAAAATTTATTAGCAACAAAACATTCTCCAAGCAAAAATGCACAATTATTATTGATGACTGCATATATTGAAAATGAAATTAATAAGAATGCATATAATAATCAAATTAACAAGAAACATGCATTATTAATTGTTGATGAAGCTCACTTATTTTTTGATCATCAAAATACTCATGTTTTAGAATTTTTAAGTCAAACATCTAAAAGAATTAGAAAGAGAAATGGTGGATTAATTTTAGCTACACAAAATCCAAGTGATTTTGTTGCAACAAAAGAAATTCAAAGTTTTACAAAAGCTATTTTGCAAAATGCTCAATATACTTTTGCTTTTAGTTCAAAACCACAAGATGTAAAAGCTATTGCTGATATTTATAAAATTGCTGGAGATGAATTAACAGAAAATGAAAAACTATGAATCAGCATGGGTATTAAAGGTAGATGTTTGTTTATTAATGGATATAGAGATAGACAAATGCTTGATGTATATATTGCAAATTATGAGTGATTAGCAATTGGTAATGAGATTGATCAAAAATATAATAATGAATTAATGAATGAAGAAATAAAAAATAAATTAGATAATAAATGATTTAACAATAAAATTAGTAATTAATTTTTAATGATTTTAATATTATTATCAAAGATTTGTTTATACAAATTATTCAAATTCGTTTTGAATTTTTAAGTTATTTTTTGTTTTAGAACTATTACATGCAAATGGTAATTCATGACTTGCAACATATTTATCAAAATTACTAGAATTACTTAATGCATTTTATAAAATTAGAAAAATCAAAGAATATAAAATTTGATAAAATAATTAAAAATAAATTAACAAAATAAAAGTCATAAAAATTTTTAAAAAAGGGAATAAAAATTATGAAAACATGAAAAAAAGTTTTTGTAACATTATCTTCTATTGCATTAATTACAACAGTTCCATTAGCAATTGTTTCTTGTAGTAATAATGCTAATTTAGTAAGTAAAAATTCAAATAATAAAAACAGTAATCAAACAAATAACGAAAATAACACTAATTTTGTACCTTATAGTGAATTAACAAAAACTGTTACAAAAGAACCATCATTTAATGCTGCATTAACAAATTGAACTAATAAATGAAAACAATTAACTTCAAATAAAGAAACATACTTAAAAATGATTACTAATGACCTTAACGCTCTTTTAAATTATTCTACACAAGAAGAAAATTCTGATCCAACTTGAATTAGTACAATGTGTCATATAAAAAATACAGCAATAACTCAGTCTTTTGATAATGTTAATGTTTCTTTAAATCAAAATAATACCTTTAACATTTCTTTTAACTTAATTGCACATTTTGGTTACATAGAAAATAATAAATTTTCTAATGGATTTGATTTAATACAAAAAATAAAATTATTAAATGCTACATTCAAACCATATTTGTTTGTGTATCAATATTCTTCTTCTAACCCCAATAAACAAATTGTTTATTCTGGAGAATTTATGAATAGTTTTGATTTTGATATGATAGGGTCATTGTCTACAATATCATCTTTACCTAATAATAATGCAACAATATGAATTAAAAAACAATAGGAAAGATATACAAAAGTTTTTCAATCTAAAAAGAATTGTTATTCATTTCTAAATGGAACATATACTTCTTCTTTACCAATTAGTAGTAGTTCCATAATAGAATCTCCTCTACAAAATCCATATAATTGTGGTATATATAGATTCATGTAATAATGGAATAAATTATGGTAAACAAATTTATCCAGTTCTTAATAATTAATAATGTATAATTAACTTGCTTTTATAGAATTACAAATTTCCAATTTGTTTTATATGATTTGTCAATAACAACCATATTTATCATGAAAAACAAAACAAAGAAGTTATTTTTTACATATATTGGGGTTAGTGTTCTTGCTATCATTACTCCAATTACAATAGTTTGTGGTACAAATTATCACACTACTAAAATAGCAAATTCTAAACAAATAAATACAACAATTAATAGGGTACAAAAAGTACCAAATTTTGTAAATGCAAATTTATATCAAAATCCAAATTATGGTACAAGTACTATAACAATAAAACAAGCATCTGGTCTTGTTAATTGTGACAATAATTCTTACAATCAAACAATGCCTAATTGGTAGGAATTATATTAATTCTGCCATTAATTCATTTATAAGTAATCTAAATAACAATGCAAATATGGAATTATAAGTTATATACTAGGACAAACACCAGATATAGAATTTTATCATTTAGATAATCAAAAATTAAATAACAAATATACCATTGATGAAATTGATGATATGTACTTATTAGATCTCGATAAAAAAGATGAATTATTAAATTTATCTAGAGTAGAATTAAAACTTTATGACGAACATCCAGCAAAATGACAATAAGATTTTGATAATGCAGAAGTTAATTATAAAAAGTTAGAACAAGAAGTAGAAAAATTTAAACAATCTAAGCAAAAAGATAAAGAACATGATCAAAAAATGAGTATGTAATTACTTATTTTTTGGGAGACTTTCAAATTCGTTGGAAACGTCTTAATGACAACTAATAAAATCTTAACAAAAAATGAAAAAATTTATAAAAGTATTTTTATTGCACAATAAAAAGATTTAAGAAAAAATTTCTTAATTATTTTTTTAAATTTAATATTATAAATTTGTAAAAAATATCTATTCTATTTTGAAATATAAACAATCAGTTTCTCTTAAAAAGAGTATTAAAAAATTATTTTATAAGATTAACAATGCAATTAGTTTTCAAAAGATTAATAAATGTTTCTAATGAGTAACATTTACCAAAATTACCAAAATAACTTTTAACTAATTGTTGAACATATGTTTCTGTAAAAGTTCCAAAATAATAAGGTTGTTTTCAAATCTTAATTGCATCTTTATTTCTTCTTAAGT
>JAGBPV010000015.1 GCA_017633195.1 bacterium | reverse complement strand
TTTTCTATTTTTCTTTTAATTTTATTATCTATTTTTTGATTATTCTTTATATCAACTAATTGATAAATTACTTCTTTATATTTGAATTTAAAATCATAAATTATATTATTATGACTAATCTTATTTCTCAAATCCTTAAAAGCATATAATAAAGATTTAAATGTGTCTAATTCAATATCTTTTATTTTTGGAAAATAATTTTGCAAAATTTTCTTTTGAATTGAATTATTTAAAATACTAAAAATATTAATAGATATACCAAATGTTCACATTAATGAAAGAATATATAATGGAGTAGTTTTTCAATTTGTTAAGTTTTTGCTTTTAAATTCTTTTTTCTTTTTTATTTCTGCAAAATTTGTTTCAATTATTTTATATGTTTCTTCTAATTTATTAAGTTTTACATTGAATATAATGTTTTCTTCTTTTTAAGAAATAAGAGAAGGAGCTTTTATAATTGTCATTATTTCATAAGAAATTGCAGAAGATAATTTCATCTCAATATCATGCAAATCATTGATTATGATAGTTGATATATTTCTATTAAAATTAAATAAATCAATAATCATTTGAGAATTAGATCATTTAAAATAATTTTTTCTTTTATAAAATGGTTTTCTAAAATTTTGAATTATATTTTGATAATTATATGATTTTATGTATCATAATAATTTTTGTTCTTCTCATACTATCAATCCTTGATTTTTTAATTTTGTTATTAAGTCATTAAAAGTTAAAAAAATTCATTTTTTATTACATTCACTTGACATATTTTTCATTATAAAACAAAAAAAGGCATATAGCCTTTTCCACTCGGTTTTTTAAAACCATGAAGTTAATGTGTATTTCTAATAGTAAAGGAAATTAGAAACACAACTTCATATAACAATTATATTTTATACAATTTTTGAATATTTTATTTTGGATTTTTTTAAATTTATAGATGATGATAGAGTGCAATTAAAAAATGTAGACATAAACATAAGATTTGGACAAAAAGTCAAATTTCATGTCCTAGTTTACATCTTTAAATTATTTATAAACAAAAAAAGGCTTATAAAAGCCTTTTTCACTTGGTTGAATCAGCCTTTTCTGATTTAACCATGAAGCCAATGATGTTTTTAAATTAAATAAAAACACAACTCCACATAACACTTATATTATATATGATTTTAAAAAATAAATTCTTTATATTTTGTTTTAATTTAATTTATTAGGACTTGATTTTTCTTTTTCTTCTTGATATTCATCATCAATCAATTCATCTTTAATAATCATTAACTTGTTAGTTTTTTTGTCAATATCTACAAAGATTTTGTGATCTTTTTTAATTTCACCTTTAATAATCATATCTGCTAAAGAATTTTCAACTTCTTTTTGAATATATCTTTTTAATGGTCTTGCACCATAAATTGGTTCATATCCAAATTCATGAATATTTTTGACAATATCTTTTCCAAATTCAATATAGTAATCTTCACTTCTTAATCTTAAACTTAAATCTGTTAATAATCTTCTAATAATTTCATCAACAACATGATCTGTTAATGGATTAAAGTAAATGGTTTCATCAATTCTATTTAAAAATTCAGGAGTAAAATGACTTCTTACATCATTTTCTGCTTTCTTAATTTCTCCATTTAAAATAAATTGATTACCTAAATTACTTGTCATAATAATGATGGTGTTTCTAAAATTAATATTTCTTCCTTGACCATCTCTTAATTGACCATCATCTAAGACTTGTAAGAAAATATTTAAAACATCAACATGTGCTTTTTCAATTTCATCTAATAAGATTACAGAATAAGGTTTTCTTCTTACAGCTTCAGTTAAAAATCCTGCATTTTCATATCCAACATATCCTGGAGGAGCACCAATTAATTTTGATACTGCATGTTTTTCCATATACTCACTCATATCAATACGAATGATTGCTTTTTCACTATCAAATAAGCAATATGCTAATGATTTTGCAAGTTCAGTTTTACCAACACCAGTTGGACCTAAAAATAAGAATGAACCAATTGGACGATTTGGATCATTAATTCCTGCTCTTCCTCTTAACACAGCATTAGCAACAAGTTCAACAGCTTGATCTTGTCCTTTAACTCTATTTTTAATATCAGCAGCTAAATTTAATAATTTTGTTTTTTCACTTTCTAATAGTTTAGATAATGGAATTCCAGTTGATTTTGAAATGACAGCAGCAACATCATTTTCTGTAACTTCATCTCTTACTAATTGTTTAGCACCAAGACTTTTTATCTTTTCTTCTTCTTCGTGAAGTTGTTTTTCTAATGCAGGAATAGTTACATACAATAATTTTGATGCTTTTTCAAAAGCACCTTCTGCTTGTCTATTTTCAACTTCATTTTTTCTGTTTTCGATCTCTTTTTTAATTCTATTAGCAGTTTCTAATTCTTTCTTTTGGGTTTTTCATTCATTAAATAATTTTTGTTGTTCTGCTTTCTTTTTTGCTAAAATTTCTTCAACTTCTTCAAGTCTTCTTTTAGATTTTTCATCAGTTTCTTTTTTTAGTGCACTATCTTCAGTTTCTAAATGAATAATTTCATGATTTAAAGTATCTAAGTTTTCAGGTAGTGAATT
>JAGBPV010000014.1 GCA_017633195.1 bacterium | reverse complement strand
GAATTGTTAAAAATTGCTGAGTGCCATAATTATCATCACTAGGCATTTTTGCAAAATAAACCTTGCAGTCATCAAAATCTGTGGGTAAACCATTAATTTGATATCAAAAATATCCTTGACTAACAAATTTATTTCAAACAGGATTATTACAATGACCAACTCATGTATTTAATTGTTTTTGGCAAAATCATTGTTCAAGATTTCCACTTTCATTATATAAAGTAGATATATGTAAAGGATTAGTAATATTAAACTTATAAGTACTAATGTTTATTAATTTAGTATTATTAACATTATTTATTAATAAACTAACTTTCATTAAAAAAGTTGTATAAGAAGTAGTTATATAATTAGCAAAATTATAATTAAAATTAGTTCAATTTGAAGGTGAAGATAAAGATAAAGTGATGCTTTTAGTAATTAAGCAAGCATTGTTATTCAAATCAGTAATTGCATAAGTTAAAATACCAGTACTATTTATTTGATTAACAATTCCTGCAATATCCTTAATATTGCTTAAACTAAAAGTATTTGTTAAAGTATTTATCTTAGTTATGCTTGAAGATGATAATGTTTGTTCGTTGTTAATTCTAAGACTATAACTTAAATCAGATAATTTTTCTGGAATTAAAGTATATGCTAAACTTATGATTTTGATTGTTGCATCACTTAAATTTGCATTATTAGCAACTATTACTCTATATACTTCATTGTTTATTAAATGATTAACATCATATTCATTATTAGTTAATGATGTTTGATTTAATGATATTCAATTATTGTTATTATTCTCATATTGCCAAAAATAATATGGATTAGAAATTTGTGAACCAAAACTAGTTTCATTTAAAGCTAAAGTAGCATTGTATCCATAATATGTCTTGTTAGAATCATTAATCTTTAATTGCAAATAATGAATATTATATGTAGCAGTTATATCATAATTAATTCCTTTTAATTTAGTTGAAACAGTTAAAGTATTTAAAGAATTAATTAAATTATTGACTGCTAAATTATAACTAAGAATATCATTTTTTGTTACAGTTAAGATTTTATTATTAAGACTTCAAGTTGTAATTGCACCATTTAAATCATTATGATAAGCAAGTTTATTTTTAAACAAATTAAATGTAAACGTATAGTAACTTAAACTAGATCCATTGACATTACTGTATACATCAAGAACATTATTTGAACCATATTTTGTAAATAATTTCCCTGTAATTGTTGCATTAGTTAAAGAAGTTTTTTTATTAGTTAATTTATTAATGGTTTTGTTTGATGAAGTATCTTTATGAGATTTATTAGAATTAGATGAGTTACCACCTTTATTATTTACTGATGATGTATCTTTATTGTTTGTTATCTTATTATTATTAGTATTGTTTTTAGAATGAACATTATTTGAATTACTAGAAGTTTTATTATCAAGAGTTTTAGAAGAAGTATTATTAATATTCTTATTTGTATGACTGATATTTGAATTAATTGAAAATTCAGTAATAATTGCAACAATTCCAGCTAGCAATGCAATAGCACTAATACAAGATATAAGAATTAAAGACTTCTTTTTCATATATTATTATTCTAAAATTGGTTATTATTTTTTTAATCATATCATAAGATCACAATAATTATTTGAAAATTAAATTATAAATTGTGGTATGAAAGGTACAAATTTAGATTATTTTAATCAGATGAAGAAGTGCTTGTGCTTGTTTGATAATTTACATAATAAGTTTGAGTGTTAGTTATTGTTTTATTATCTAAAACATTATTTAAGATGTATGTAATTGTGATTTCATATTCTCCAAGTTTGTCAAAATAATAATTGAATGTAAGATTGTTTCCACTTAAACTACCATTATTACTATAATCAATACCTGCAGTCTTATTAATAATACTGTATGTGTAAGTACCATTAAATGTTGGTGAAGAGACAGTTTGTCCACTGTAGGTTGCAGTGTTTTTAAAGTTAATTAATTCTGAAGAAGATATATTTAAAGAATTACTAAAAGTTTCTGAAGCGTTTAGTGGGCAACTAAAAGAAAATTCTGAAGGATCGTATCAAGTATAATTATTGCCAATACCCCAAGAAGTTGGACAGTCATAAGCCATACCAAGAACTCCATTTTGTGTAGGAAAAACTGCTTCATTTTCATAATTATTAGGAAAATTGTTAAATTGTGCATCATTAGAAACTGCAGTTGGATTAGATAATGTACCAATACTTAAACCAAATGGTTCAGGTTTACCTTGTGTTCAACTTTGTGTAGCAGGTTGATAATCATTAACTCAAAAACTAGTTGGCAATAAAGGAAGTTGTAGATTGCCATTACTATAAGTTAATTGCGCTAATTCAAATGGTAATGTTCAAGTAAATATATGACCTGCTGCAATTGGTGTTATTCAAGTAGCAGCAGCTCCATATGAAGAACTTAAAGGACTACCAGCCCAAGTTATATTTTGGTTTGTAGTAATTCATCACATACTAATTGGTTTTGTTGATGTAGCTTGAATTGTTAAAAATTCATTTGAGCCATAATTATCATTAGCTGGCATTTGTGAAAAGTAGACTTTAACATCATCAAAATATGCAGCAGTTACATTATCTAATCTATATCAATAATATCATTGATTTATAAAATCATATCATTCAGTACTTGAAGAATTTCCCACTCAACTTAACATTTGTTTTTCAAATAATTGTTCCAAACTACCATTTTCACTATATGAAGTTGAAAGTTGTAATGGATTGATAATTTTAAAACTAT
>JAGBPV010000013.1 GCA_017633195.1 bacterium | reverse complement strand
TATAAAAAATCAATATTTTCATGATTAAAATCAAAAAAGAAAAAAGAACTTGAATTTAATTTGTTGCAAAAAAAGGATCAAGATATTGAAATGGCAAAACAAGCAAATGCTATTTTAATGAATAATGAAAATGAAGCAAATATTACTGATAGTGAAATATCTAAAGATAAAGAAAATAATTTAGATAATTCTTTTGATTATCTTCAAGTTCAAGCAGTTGATAATAAAGAAGACTTAACACCATCTTTAGATACAAAAAATAACATATCATTTAAAGAAACAAATCCTGAGCAAAATAGTGATTTAAATGATAATGAAGATAAAAAAGATTTAACTATTACATCTTTAAATCATTCTTTTGATAATTATGAAGTTGAAGATCTTGATGAAGTTGATGATTAAATTTGATGTAAAAAACTTCTTTTTTAATCTTCATTAAAAATTTTGATAAATGTATTTTGTGGAATACTTACTTTTCCAAAACTCTTTAATCGCTTCTTTCCTTCTTTTTGTTGTTCTAATAATTTCTTTTTTCTACTTACATCTCCACCATAACATTTTGCTAAAACATTTTTTCTCATAGCACTAATTGTTTCTCTAGCAACGATTTTTCCACCAATTGCAGCTTGAATTGCAACTTCAAATTGATGTTTAGGAATTTCTTCTTTTAGTTTTAAACATAATTTTCTTCCTAAATCATAAGCATTTTTTCTATATACAATTGTTGCTAATGCATCAACTTTTTCATTTGCAATTAAAAAATCTAATTTAACTAAATCATTTTCTCTATATTCTAGTGGTTCATAATCCATTACAGCATAACCTTTAGAAATTGATTTTAATCTATCAAAGAATGAATACATTATTTCAGCCATGGGAATTTCATAATTAATCTTGTAGCGATTATTATCCATAAATTCCATGTTAATATATTCACCTCTTTTTTCTTTACATAATTTATTTAAATCCCCCATATACTCTTCAGGAGTAGTAATTGATAATTTCACATAAGGTTCTTTAATATTTTTAATATAATTTCTATCTGGTAAAGTTGATGGATTATCAACTTTAATTATTTCATCATTAGTTAATTGCACATCATACAAAACACTAGGTGCAGTTGAAATTAAATCAATTTTAAATTCTCTAGTAATTCTTTCTTTAATAATATCCATATGCAATAAACCTAAAAAACCACATCTCATTCCATAACCTAATGCTTGAGAAGTTTCAGGTTCATATACTAAACTAGAATCAGATAAGCTGATTTTTAACATTGCTTCTTTTAAATCTTCAAATTTATTAGTATCTAAAGGATAAAGTCCACAATATACCATTGGTAATACTTTTCTATATCCAGGTAATGGTTCAACAGCACTATTTGGAATTGAAGTAATAGTATCACCAACATCAATGTCTTTAATATTTTTAATTTGTGCACTAATTCATCCAACTTCACCACATTGCAATTCATTTACAATGATTGGTTTTGGAGTATTATAGCCAATTTCATTAACAACATAAGTTGCATTAGTTTGCATAAATTTAATTTTTTGTCCAACTTTAATAGAACCATTTTTTACTCTAATAAAACAAATTACACCGCGATATTTATCATAAAATGAATCAAAAACCAATGCTCTTAATGGTTCATCATTATTTATATAAGGTGCTGGAATGTTTTTAATAACATCATTTAATAATTCAACTACACCAAATCCACTTTTAGCTGATATTAAATGTATTTCATTTTCTTTAATTCCAAATTGTTTTTGCATCATTTCAACACACATTTTTACATTAGAAGTTGGCAAATCAACTTTATTAATTGCAAATAAAATTTCTAATCCACCTTCTAATGCTAAATAAGCATTACTAATAGTTTGAGCCTGAATTCCTTTAGTTGCATCAACTAATAAAATAGCACCTTCACAAGCAGCTAAACTTCTTGAAACTTCATAAGTAAAATCAACATGCCCAGGAGTGTCTATTAAATTAAATTCATAATCTAAATTATCATATTTGTAATTTAGTCTTACTGCATTTAATTTAATAGTTATTCCTCTTTCTCTTTCAAGTTCCATATTGTCTAGAACTTGATCCTTCATTTCTCTTTTACTTAATCCACCAGTAATTTCAATAATGCGATCACTTAATGTACTTTTACCATGATCAATATGAGCAATGATGCAAAAATTTCTAATTAATTTTTTCATACTATTTATTAATAATATAGATTATAAAAAAATATTTTCTTGTTATTTTTAAATTATGTATAATATAAACATTAATAAACATATGAAAACTCATATAAAAAATCATATTATGAAAAATAAAGAAAACAAAAATGCACTTTTATGAAATCTAAAATAAATGTTTTATTTGATAGAGAATTTGTACAAGTTATTTTTTTAGCAAGATTGTTTATTAGGTATTTTTATAAATTATATTTTGAATTAACTGAAAAAAGTAACATTGAAAGGATCTTTTTTGAACATGTATGAATCATTATTTTTATTAAAAAATATGATCTTAAAACAATTTCTAATCTAACTAAAATCACTGGAATGAATCAGCCAACTTTATCAAGAGCTGTAAAAACTTTAACTGATCTTGATTTAATAAATAAAAAAAGAGTTGGTAAAAGTTATATTTTAGAACTTACTAAAAAAGGTTTAGAACTTTATAATGAATTAGAAAAAGTTTTGGAACATTTAAATAATAAATTCAAAGCAAAAGTTAAAAAAGAAAAAATCGATTTATTAATTAATACTTTTAAAGAAGTAAATAAGGATTTAGAAATTAGTTCTGAAGAATTATAAGAAAGGAGAAAATTTTAATGAAAGCAGTTTTTAAATTAATTAACCAACATTATTGAAATTCAAAAACAGAGCCTATTTTTACGTTTATCTTACCAATTTTTATTCTTGGAATTTTTAGTGCAATTCCTTTTACTAGTTCTGTAGCAACAATTGTTACAGCAAGTTCTAGTATTCCTGGTTTAATTGCTTTAATGATTACATCAAATGCAACACAAACTGTGCCTGCATCTATACAAAGTTTTAAAAATTCATCATTATTTAAAAGAATTGGTTCAACTCCAATTAAACCATGAATGTTTATTTGTGGATGTGCAATTTTTTATGCAATTGTCTTTTTTGTTGAAATTTGTTTTATGTTATTACTTGTTGTGATCTTCTTTAGTAATAAAGATATGCAATTATATCCAGATGATAAAGCAGTTTATAATAAACCAGCATTTGAATATATGTATACTCATGTAAATTGAGGGGGATATGTTTTAAGTCAAATTTATACAATTATTTTATCTATTAGTTTAAGTTTATTTATTATTTCAGTTACTAAAACTGTAATGTCAGCACAAGGTATTGGCATGGCAATTTTCTTCTTTTCAATGTTTTTATCAGGTCAAATAATTCCTTTATCTTCAATTTTAGGTAATGATGGATTAACTGTTCTTAGTTATTTTTCGCCTTATAGATATACTAATGCTTTGCAATATGAATCTTTTGTTCAACCAAATTCTAGTTATGGAGATTTTGTTTATAATGGTTCACAAAGTGTCTTTACATACAGCAAAAATGGTTGAAGTCCACAAAGTTGAGAAGTATTTAAATTAAATCGTCCAATGTATGTAGCAGGAGATTTTTGAGCAAATTGATTTGTACCACTAGGATGCATTATTATTTTTAGTTTCATTGCAATTAAAAAACTTAGTTGAGGTATTAAATAAGATGTTCACATTATTGTATAAATTGTTTAAATTTATTAAAAGAAAAATTCAAGAAAAGAAAGTTAGAGAGAATGATTTAAAAAATCAAGGTAATAATTCCAAAAAAGATTATGTAAATTCTATTAAAACAAATTTGCATACAAATAAAGAAGAAAGTGGAATTTCACAACTTTCTGGAAGAAAATTCTTAGAATTTAATAATGATACTAATATATATCCAGTTGATAAAACAAGAACTTACAGAAGTGATATTTTATCAACAATGCCTAAATATCTTGCAGATTCAACTACTGATCAAACATTAAAAAATGATCAACCAACTTTGATTTCTAAAAGAAGAGAAATTAATCAATATGGATATGTTGATTTACTTGAAGATCCATCTAAAAAAAATAGTGAAATCTTAAAACCATTAATTGAAGTAAAAAATTTATCAGTTATTTATAAAGATAATAATCAAAAAAAATATGCAGTAAATAATATTAGTTTTAACATTAATCCATTAGAAAATATTTCTTTTATTGGTGCTAATGGTGCAGGTAAAACTACTACTGTTGAAACTATTTCTGGAATTAATAAACCAACTGAAGGAAGTATTATATACAACTATGATTACAAAAAAACCTTTCAAGAAGGTATTGGGATTCAATTCCAAGATTCATTATATCCAAAAGGCGTAACAGTTAAAAATGTTATTGAATTTTTAAAAAGTGCTTATGGATTAGATAAAGATCAAATGAGTGATCTTGAATTTGACAAATTACTAGAAGTTTTTCGAATTAAAGAATTTTATAAAACTGATGCTAAGAAACTTTCAGGTGGACAACAACAAAGATTAAATGTTTTGTTATCTTTAATGCATAAAC
>JAGBPV010000095.1 GCA_017633195.1 bacterium | reverse complement strand
TTCTTTGTATGAAATATTTAATAATAATGAAATTTTAGAAGGATTTGGTAATTCTTTGCTCATTCAAATATGAACAATTGGTGAAGTTAAAGCAATATGTCCCATTCTTTCTCTTCTTACAATTGATTCAGTAATTTCAACACCACACTTTTCACAAACTTTACCATAATGCTTAACTTTTTTGTATTTACCACAAGCACATTCATAATCTTTTACAGGGCCAAAAATTGCTTCATCAAATAATCCGCCAACTTCTGGTTTTAAAGTTTTATAATTAATGGTTTCAGCTTTTGTAACTTCACCATGAGATCAACTTAAAATATCTTCTTTACTTGCAATTCTAATTCGAACTTTGTCAAATGCAGTATTAGCTTGCTTTAATAAATTCTTATTATTCATATAACTCATTTTAATTATTAATCCCTTCTTAAATAATTAAATCACTTTCAAAAGTACCAGAATCTTCATTCATTACATTAGAATCATCCATTTCCATAATTTGATTTGCTTCTTCAATTTGTTGATTTGGATTTAATACAGAAGATAAATTATTTAAATCAAATTCTTTATTATCTTTAGTAATACCATCAAGTTTCATACCTAAACCTTGAAGTTGTTTTACTAATAGTTTAAATGATTCTGGTAAACCAATATTTTGAATTTTTTTACCTTTTATGATAGCATTATAAGCTTCATTTCTTCCATTCACATCATCTGATTTAATTGTTAAAATTTCACGTAAATTATGTGCTGCTCCATAAGCTTCTAGTGCTCAAACTTCCATTTCACCAAATCTTTGTCCACCATTTTGACTCTTTCCACCTAATGGTTGTTGTGTAATCTTTGAATAAGGACCAACACTTCTAGCATGAATTTTATCATTAACCATGTGGTCAAGTTTAAGCATATACATAACCCCAACTGAAATTGGTGCATCAAAGTATTCACCAGTTCTTCCATCAATTAGTGGAAATTTACCAAGATTCTTAATAGGATCTAGTTTTGCTTCATTCATAATATCAACTAAATCATTCATTTTGATTCCACTAAATACAGGAGTAGCAACTTTATAATCTAAATCATCTAAACTAACTCCAGCTGCATTAAATACAATTAATAAGTCATCAATAATGTAATTATTTAGTGCATCATTAAGATTCTTGTATTTATTTTTGAAGTATTTGGTTGCATGTTGCATTAAGATTGCTGCATGTTCATAAGCAATTCCTAATACTTGTTCAATTGCTTTTGCTTTATCTTTTATTGCATCATCAAAAGCAATTTCAATAATTTTTTGTTGGCCAATTTTTCTTGCACTAATTCCTGTATGAAGTTCCATTACTTGACCCATGTTCATACGTGAAGGTACACCTGCAGGAGTTAATAAAATATCAATTGGTGTTCCATCTTCTAAGTGAGGCATATCTTCAACTTTAACAATTCTTGAAACAATACCCTTATTTCCATGTCTTCCTGACATTTTATCACCAACTTGGATTTTTGATTTTTGGGCAATTAAAACTTTTACAACTTCTAATACATCATCACCAAATTCTCCATCACTTCCATTAAAATGATGAACAGCAATAACTACACCTTCTCCACCATAAGGAACTTTTAAACTAGCATCTCTAACATTTTTAACTTTTTCACCAAAAATTGATTGTAATAATTTTTCTTCAGTAGATAATTCTACTTTTCCTTTTGGAGAGATCTTGCCAACTAAAATATCACCTTCATTAACTTCAGCTCCAACTAAAATGATTCCATTTTCATCTAAATATCTCTTAGCATCTTCAGAAACATTTGGAATATCTCTTGTGATTTCTTCATCACCATTTTTAGTTCTTAAACATTCAATGATTCTTTCTTCAATATGAATTGAAGTAAATAAGTCTTCATTAACTACTCTTTCAGAAATTACAATTGCATCTTCAAAGTTATATCCATCAAATGTTGTAAAAGCAACAAGAGGGTTTTGTCCTAATGCTAATTCTCCATTTTGCATTGCTGGACCATTTGCTATAATTTGATCTTTTTTTACAATTTCATTTAATTTAACAATTGGGGTTTGATTAAAACAAGTATTTTGATTGGATTTGTGATATTTAATTAATTTATAATTATATGTTCTTTTTTCATCAAGACTTTTTAGTACAATATGATTTCCATCAACTTCAGTTATCATTCCATCTTCTTCAGCAATAATTACTAAATTAGAATCATGAGCAATCTTATATTCATTACCTGTACCAACACTTGGTGCATGTGGTTTTAGTAAAGGAGTTGCTTGACGTTGCATGTTTGCTCCCATTAAAGCTCTGTTAGCATCATCATTTTCTAAGAAAGGAATAACACTTGCAGCAACTGAAACTACTTGGTTTGGATTAGTATCAATTAAATTAATTTTATCTACTGGAAATTGCTTTTGTTCTGCTTGAAATCTAGCCATGACATTTTCAACAGTAATCATTCCTTCATCATTTACAGGAGTTGAAGCATTAGCAATTACATAATCACTTTCATGTAATGCATCTAATCATTTCATTACTGGAACTTTTTTATTATTTTCTTCTTTGTAAACAATTTTTCCATTTTGTACTACAAAATAAGGAGTAATTAAGAAACCATTTTCATCAACTCTTACATAACTAGCTAAACTCATAATTAATCCAATATTCATACCTTCAGGAGTTTCAATTGGACAAATTCTTCCATAATGAGAATAATTAACATCACGAATATTTAAATTAGGGTCTTCTCTACTAATTCCACCAGGACCCATTGCACTAATTCTTCTTTTATTTGTTAATTCTGATAAAGGATTTTGTTGGTCAATAAATTGAGTTAATTGATAAGAATTAAAAAATTCTTTCATTATTAATTGGAATGGTTTTGTATTAATTACAGATTTAACTGTAATTTGTTTATTGAATTTAGGATCAGTTTTGCTAACTTCATCAAGTTCTTCAATTTCTTCAGAACCATTAGCACTTGAAGCAATTGCAAGTTTTTCTCTTACAAACTTATCAACTCTAATCATTCCAACAGTTAATTTAGTTCTTAATAATTCTCCAACTAGTTTTAATCTCTTATTACCTAAATGATCAACTTCATCAAAATCTCCAACACCATAATTTAAAGAAATAACATATGAGATGAATGCTAAGATATCACTCATACATAAATTAATAGTTTCATCATTACTTGTTGTTCCAAGTAATTTTAAAACTTTATTATTGCCTTCATTATCAACAATATTAACTTTTAATTCTTCAACATGATTATTAATTACAACATCAGCTAATTTTTTAGGACAAAATAAAGGTTTATAATCATTTTTTAGATTTAATTTACCTTCTTTAATTTCATTTTGAATTAATTCAACTTCATTTCTTAACAAAATTGCATCTTTTTGAATTACAACATTCTTTTGTTCATCTAAAATATCATTAGTTACAGTTTGATTATATAAACGTTCAATTAATGACATTTTTTGATTAATCTTATATCTTCCTGCTTGAGAAATGTTAAATGTTAAATCACTAAAGAAGTGAGATCATAAAATAGTTTGAAAACAAAAATCTTCTTGGTTTTTAATTTTTTGTGATAAATTATCTAAACTTTTTTGAGAAATATTTAATCCTTCAACAATGCTTTGTGCAGCTCTTTCAATCACAACAATGTTTGCATAATAATTGATCTTTGTTTTTAATTCAGTGCTTAAATTATCATTTAGTTTGTTGGATTTTTTTAATTCATCATATTGTTTTTTAAGTGTTAAATAATTAAAAATTGCTGATCTAATTTTAAAATCTGCAGTATTAATTTTAACTTTTAGTTCATCAACACTTTTTGCATGTTGTACATCTTTAATAATCAAATTAATTTCTTGCATATTAAAGATTTCATCAACATTATACATTTCATTTTTTAGTGAATTAACAATTAGATCTTCATTATTAAAAATATTTAAAATTTGTTCTTGAGTATAACCTAATCCTTTTAAAAAGACTGTAATTGGAAAAGTTACTGATTGACTTCCTACAACATCTCTTAAAATAACTTGAATAAAGTTTTTCTTGCTTTCTTTTTCTTCTTGTAAAAAAATTGAAAACATTGTACCTTTCATAGGCAAAACTTCACAAATTAAACCTTCTAAAATTCTTCTTCTAGAATTGTTTAATTTTAATTGAGTTTTTTTAAGAATATAACTACCAGGAGATCTAACAATTTGTGCAATAACAAATTTTTCAATTCCATTAATTAAGAATGTACCTCTTTTAGTCATTCTTGGTAAGGTAGATAAGAAAATTCCTTTTTGTTGACTTTTCTTACTTTTTTTAATCTTATGAATTTCACCAGTTGTATTGTCTTTTAATGAAATATCAATATAAACATTTGATTCATAAGATTTTGAATAAAGTTCTGCTTCTTCTTCAGTTCTTACTGGATCAGAAATTATTAAACCATTAAATTCAAGTTGAAATTTTTCATTTGCTGAAATAATTGGAAAAAAACTTGATACTAATTTTTCTAAATCTTCTTTAACAAATTTGTCATAAGAACGAGTTTGAATATCAGAATAATTTGGGAAATCAAAAGTTCGTTTAATCTTACCATAATTACGTCTTTGAACCTTATCAGAATAAGTTTCAATTGTATAATTACTTTGATTATTTACTTTATTTTCCATTAGAACCGCCTTGTTAATTTATAAATTAATATATAAATAATTAATTATACATAATTAAATAATAAATTTTAATTTTTTAATCTTTTTTTAGTAAATTTTTGATAAAATATGTCTTAATTTGAAAATTTCTATTTATATATAAATAATTATCAAAATTATTTAAATTAATAAAAATCTTGTTTTTTAATAAATAAGCATGCATAAATTTGATAATTTCTTCTTCATCATCTGATGCAAAATAAAGAATATTAATTGCATAATAATAAGTAAAATAATTAATAATATTTTGATCATTAGTAATTATATAAATATTGCTTGGAATCTTAGTATTGCTTAAAGCACTAATAAATTCAAAATCATTAGTATTTATAAAAATAAAATCAAATTTAAAACTAAAAATATTATTGATAAATTGTGGTTTAGTAATGTCATATAAATTTTGAATAAAATTAAAATCTTTTAAAGTTGAAGTTTTAGAATTTTTAATGATTATTTCAAAATTATTTTCATAATTAAAATGTTGTTCTGAAAGATTAATAATTTTATTTAAATTTTTAATATCATTTGCTAGATTATGAATATTATTGTATTGTTTATCATGAATAAAACAATCTATTGCTAAAATTCCACATTCATATAAATCATTATTAATATTATATAAATCTTGTCTTATAAATGAAATATCACCCTTTAATAAAAGTGGTTTATTACTTAATCTACATGCTTTAGCTACATATGAAACATTAAATAAATA
>JAGBPV010000094.1 GCA_017633195.1 bacterium | reverse complement strand
TCAATGATTAATCGAATTGAAACAATTACTGATTTTTTAAAAAAAGAAAAATATAAAAATAAAGAAAAATATCTTAATTTTTTAAATTTTTTAAAGTTTTGTTTTTATGAAACTGCAGGTTTTAATTTAAGAAATAAATATAATCATGAAGAAAATTATAAATATACATTTAATTGAGAAATTGATGAAAATAATACAAGTAAATTTTTAATTGTGCTATTATTTTACTTATTAAATTTCTTTGTAGAAATACAAAAATACTAAGTAAATAAAATGTACAAAATTTTAATCTTAGTTCCAAAACATATCTTTGAAATTAATGGAACTAGTAATTATGCTTATAAATTATGTTATTTTTTATTAAATAAAAATCATGATGTAGATGTATTTTATTTTTTTGAATCAAATAAATTATTTTTTGAAAGAAAATTAAATAATGATCATTTACATTTTTTAAATTTAAAAAGCTTGAAAAGAGAAATTGAATTAGAAAAAGCTACTAATAATGAGTTTAATTTCAATAATATTAAGCTAAATACTAATTATATTAAAAATACAAGAGCAATTTTATTAAAAGAAGTTCGTTTAATTCAATATGATTTAATAATTGATTGCACATATTATTTTGATAAAGAAGTTATGCAATTAAATAATTATTTATTTGTACAACAATTTGAACCTAAACTTTATGAACATCAAATCTTAAAAGATTTTGGTTATGAAAATCCTTTTTTATTTGCAAAAAATTTAGTTTTATATGATGAATATGAATTAAATTATTATGATGAAAATAAAAGATATTTTTTTATTCCATTAAGTAGTTATAATTTAGATTTTATTAAACAAAATTACAAGAATACTTTAAAGAACTTAAAACAAAAGTTTGATAAAAATAAAATTATTTATATCGGCAGAATTAATGATTATCAAAAAAATATTAGTTTTATTAATGAATTAAATGATTTATATCAATTAGATATTGATGTATATGGGCCAATTGAAACTGATATAAAAATATCAAATTATAAAAATAAATTAGATCGTAGTGAAGTTATACAAAAATTAAATGAAGCTAAGTATATGATTTTAGTTTCAAAAACAGAAGGATTTAGTTATTCTTTGGTTGAAGCAATTTCTTTATGTACACCAATAATTATTAGAAACACTTATCCTGCTGCAAGATATTTAACTTCTTATAATAATGGTTTATTAATTCCTAAAGAATATAGTTCTAAAGAAGCAAGTTTAATGATTAATGAATTTAAAAATATAAGTTACCAAGATTATGAAAAATTAGTTAATAACTGTTATCAATTTGCAATTAAAGAATTAAATACAAATGAATTTGAAAATAAATGAAATAATGTAATCAATGCTTTAATTTCAAATAATAATTAAAAAATAGTAATCTTAATAAATATCTCTAATAACATAAAAATTTACAAATAATAAAATAAAAGTTTTTTTATAAATATTATTAAATTTATTAGTTCATTTTTTATTCTAAAAATTTATTTAAAATCATTATTTATGAAAATATAAGTTTTATTTTGTTAGAATGTAAATAATGTTTATTTATTATTATGCCTGATGTAAGTACAAAAGATATAGATGAATACATAAATTTATCAAAATTATTTCTTGATAAAAATTTTGATCATCTCATCATTTCTAATTTCTTAAGTACTCATGAAGAATTTAAAGAAGTTTTAAAATATAAAGAAGATATTAAGAAACCTAAAAAGTATTTTAATTATTTACTTTGTAATTTTTTGTACACTGATTTTAAAAATAATTCTGATGAATTTTATAAAAGTTTTATTAATGTTTTAAATGAAATTAAAAACTTTTTACCATTAGACTATACAGAAAAACTATGTTTTTTGTTCTTAAAGCAACCTAATTTTATTAACACCAAGATTTATAATAAATGCATTAATAAACTGATTGATTTTTTTAAAGACAAGAAATTGTTTCATTTATTTTTTGAATCAAAAATATGAGAATATCAAGATTTTTTCATTTCTTTAGATGAAACTAATCAAAACTTTTTATTAGATGAAATAATCAATTTTTTAAAGAATAATAGGTCATATTATCAAAATGATGATTTCTTAAATTTTAATGCTTCATTTTTTATAAAGTATCAATTATTTGACATACAAGCTCAAATTATTGAACTTTTTAATAATATAGTAAAAAATTGAAATTTATCTTCAAAACAAAATAAAAGAATTAACAACAAAATTATAGAATTACAAGATAAATTAATTAAGGATAATAAAAATGTTACATTAAATAACAATTTATCATCTTCATCATTAAATACAGATGAAGTTATAGTTGAATTTAATCACAATGAAACTCAAAAAGAATCTTATTCATCTTTAATTAAAACAACACTTAGTGAACAAGATAATACAATTATCTTAAACAGTAATGTATTTAAAACTTCTGTTTCAAATCACTCTAGTTCACAAATAATTTCAACTAGAAGTGTTGTTGAAGAATCTAAAGAAACAAATTCTTTATTAGTTGATAAAGCATCAATTAATCATTTAAATTCAAATAATGTTGCAACTATTAGAAGCGTATTAAAAGATGAGTCAATTAAAGAAACTTCTAGTATTGTTATTAATAATCATTTAAATATCGTTCCTATTAAAATTGATTTAGTTGAAGTAGCAAGTAATGAACAAATTTTAATTAAAGATATTTTAATTTCTCCAATTAATGAAGCTGAAGAAATTGTAAAAAATTTTGTTGATAAAAAAGTAATGCCTTTCTTTAAATTTATATTATCTCAAAGAAAAAAGAAAAATTCAATTGATTCCACAATCCAATATATACTAAAAGATAAAAATAATAAAAGAATTGATATATTTTCTAAAGAATTATTTAATAATCTTTTAAATAATTTATTAGAAGATTTATTTTATAGTTTAGATAAAATTCCAAAAAAAATTTTATTAAACAATATTATTAGCAATACATCATTTAAATTATTATTAAATACGCATTTTGTAAATTCTATTGCAAGCATGAAAAGTAACTTTGAAGATAATAATTATTTACCTTTTATTTACATTTTCTTACCACAATTTGAAAACATTTTTATTTATCTTATAAATAATATTATTAATAAAGATGATATAAAAGTTGAATCAACTCAAAATGATGAAAATAATTTATTAAAATTAAAAGATATAATTGAAAAAATCAAGACTTATTTAATAAAACAAAAAGGTGAAAAAAGTAATGAAGAAAATGTGATTTTCTTTGATTGCTTATATTTCTTTTTATCTGATATTAATGGTTTTAATATTAGAAATAAATATATTCATCCTTCATTATATGATTCAACAGATTTATCATTAGACATAAATGAAGAACATGCAACTAAATTAATAATTATCTTATTTACTTATTTAGTTTATTTTGTAGATTCTTTGATGAATTATTAATAATTCCTCCCCCAATGCATTCATCATCTAAATAAAACACAGCATATTGTCCAGGAGTTATTGCTCTAACTTCATTTTCACATTCAATTATTAAATTATTTTTTAAATCATCTAATATCACTTTACATTTAATAAGTTTTTGTCTATGTCTAAATCTTACAGATAAATTTAAATCATTTCAATTATCAATATTAATTTTATTCAATGTTTTAATATAAACAAATTTATGTAATAAATACTTTTCTTCATCTTCAATACTTGCTACATACAAAATATTATTCTTTAGATCTTTTTTACACACAAAATATCTTGTATGAAATCCACCTAAATTTAAACCATTTCTTTGTCCAATGGTATAAAATGATGTTCCTTCATGTGTTCCTAAAATTTTTTTAGTTTTAATATCTATAATGTTTCCTATTTTTGATGTTAAATAATTTTTTAAAAACAAAGAAAAATGTCTTTCTCCAATAAAACATATTCCAGTAGAATCTTTTTTATTTCATACAGGTAAATTAATTTCTTGTGCAATTTTTCTAACTTCAGTTTTATATAAGTTTGCTAAAGGAAAAATCACATTATGTAATTGTTCATTGTTTAAATCACACAAAAAATAGGTTTGATCTTTATTTTCATCTTTTGCTTTTAATAAATGAGCAACATTATTTTCATCAACATAAGTATTTGCATAATGCCCAGTAGCAATAAAATCAGCTTCAAATTGTTTTAAAACATATTTTTTAAAAATTCCAAATTTTATAAATTTATTGCATAAAATATCAGGATTTGGTGTTACTCCCTTTTTATATTCTTCTAAAAATGATATAAAAACATCATTTCAATATTCTTTTACAAAATTAATTTTATAAATAGGAATATTTAAAAATTGTGCAACATTACTAGCATCAATAAAATCTTGTTTACTACTACATCCTTTATTTTCATAAGCTAATTTATGTCCTAAAATATCATTGTTTAAATAATCATCCCAGTTTTCCATAAAAACTGCAATAACATCATATCCTTGTTTTTTTAATAAATAAGCACTAACAGCAGAATCAACTCCGCCACTTAAACCAACTACAACTTTTTTAGACATAAAGATTATTAAAAATTCATATAATAAATGAATTTGCGATTATTATAAAATAAAATTCATTAATTTATATATAAATGTTTACTAAACAAGATTTAATAAAATAAATACACAATAAAATATAATAATAACTCATTTATAGGATTTTTTAAATGTTACAAAGAGAAAAAACCAGATTAATAAAAGTAGATAATGTTCAAATAGGACATCAAAATAAAGTTGTTATTCAGTCAATGACTACTACAAAAACTCATGATGTACAAGCAACCTTAAAACAAATTAATGCATTAGTTAATGAAGGGTGTGAATTAGTAAGAGTTGCAGTATTAGATGATAATGATATTAATGCTTTAACTGAACTTATAAAACTTTCACCAGTACCATTAATAGCTGATATTCATTTTAGTTATTTATATGCTTTAAAAGTAATGGAATTAGGAATTAAAAAAATCAGAATTAATCCAGGAAATATTACTGATGAAGAAAAATTAAAATTAATAATAAATACAGCAAAAGAAAAAAATGTTGTCATAAGAATTGGAGTAAATTCTGGATCAATTCCATTAGATTTAATTGATAAATATCATGGTGCAACAATTCAAGGAATGTTAGAAGCATTAGATAGAGCAGTGAAACTATTTGAAAAACATGGATTTTATAATTTAGTTTTATCTTTGAAAGCAACAAATCCTTTATGAACTATTGAACTTTATGAAAAAGCAAGTTTGATGTTTGATTATCCATTGCATTTAGGAGTTACAGAAGCTGGGACTTTTATGAATGGTACAGTTAAAAGTTGTGTTGGATTAAGCAGTTTGTTAATTAAAGGAATTGGTGATACTATTCGCATTTCACTAACAGATGATCCAGTGCAAGAAGTAAAAGTTGCAAAAGCTTTATTATATTCAACTGGAGTTGAAACTAATCAAGTTGATGTAATTTCTTGTCCTACTTGTGGAAGACTTAATTATGATTTATGAAATGTAGTAAGAGAAATTGAAGAGTATACTAAGAGTATGAAATTTCCTTTAAAAATAGCAATTTTAGGTTGTATTGTAAATGGAATTGGTGAAGGAAAAGAAGCAGATATTGGAATTGCTGGTGGAAACGGGAAAGGAATTATTTTTAAAAAAGGAAAAATTTATAAAAATTGTGATGAAAAAGAATTAGTTCCTGAATTAAAAAAACTTATAGATGAAGCTTATATACAATATCAAAATAAGTAATTTTTGTTATTAATCTAAATCATAGTTATATTCTTCTTTTTCTTCTTCCATTCCTAAAAAATTAAGGATATTTTTTCATGCTTGTTTACATGGATGATATATATTTTTTCCTGATTTTCCATAATAAATAGATTCTTTTAATTTTTTTAATTTATTTAGAATTAAATCTTCTATTTGATTATTGTTATTTATTAATGAAATAATCTTTATTACATTTATTAACTTACAATTAATACCATTTTGATTATTTAATATTTGTAAAAAATCTTTTTAAACTTGGACATGAAATTTAGACAAAAGTTCAAATTTCATGTTTTTTTATTATGATTGACTTTTATATTGAACTGGTGTCATCCAGCTCAATTTTTTTTGAATCCGTACATTGTTGTAGTAATAAATA
>JAGBPV010000093.1 GCA_017633195.1 bacterium | reverse complement strand
GTTATCTTATTCAATTGTCAGGGATTTATCAATTGTGTGGCATTCATATCGTAGTGGATACACCTGTTCCCATACCGAACACAGAAGTTAAGCACTATGGAGCTGATTGTAGCTAGAAATAGTAAGAGTAAGTAGATGTCATGCCAAAGCAATGAGAATCTTTAAGATTCTCATTTTTTTATATAATTTTTTGATAAAATTAACTTATTACTAAATTATTTTGATGAAAATAAATACTTCCATTTATTGAGTTAGAATAATGAATAAAAGTTTTAAACAAGGAAGACATTATGATTTTAACAAAACAAGATAAACAACAAATTATTAATAAATTTGGAAAAAATGATAAAGATACTGGTTCTACAGAAGTTCAAATTGCAATTTTAACTGCTGAAATTGATAATTTATCAAAGCATATTATTGCAAACAAAAAAGATAATAGTGGTAAAAGAGGATTACAAAGAAAGGTATCTGCCAGAAAAGCTTTATTGTCTTATTTAGAAAGAGTAGATATTGAAAGATATAGAAATATTTTAGATAGATTAAACTTACGTGGTGCAAATAATACAAATATTGACAAGTACAATCATTTCAAAAAAGATAAAGAAGAAAAAATTGAAGATATCAAAGAATATCACAAATAAAAGAAAGTTTTGAATTCTAAATGACTAATTTATATTTTTTACCTCTTTCTGGTCAAGATGAAAATGGTAGTGGATGTTATGCGTTAATTATAGATGATGAAATTTATTTATTTGATGCAGGAGCAAAAAGACCATTTCAAAATACACTAGGTGTTAAAAAAATCTTACCAGATACTAATTGATTAGCATTAAATAAAAATAAAATAAAAGCAATATTTATTGGTGAACCTTCTTCTTTAACAACAGATGGTTTATATTATTTAGTAAATAAAGTCAATCCTAATTTACCAGTTTATGTTACTGAGTTGGGAAAAATGTTTATTGAAGCAAATTTTAATTATGAAATTCATAAATTAAATGATAATTTTACTTTTAATTTTAAGATTATCCAATTAAAAGATCCAATTTATATTAATAATCGTAAAATAATTCCTTTTTCTACTTTTTCACCAATTCCATATTCAGTTGGATTTTTAATAAAGGACATCGATGGTGATATTGTAATAATTAATAACTTTATTATTAATAATGATTATTCTAAGTTATTTAATAATGGTTTATTAGATTTGACTTTATTAACTAAAAATGTAAAATTATTAGTTGCAGGTGTAGGCAATGTTTCAAATTCAAAAACTTTTACTGCACCTGGTTTTCATATTAGAGAATTTATGTATGACCAAATATCTGTTGCAAAAGGTAGAGTTATTGTTGCATTATATGATCATGAACTTTATTATTTATATGCCTTAGCAAGTGTAGCAAAGCAATGTCATAAACCTTTTATTGTATATTCATTAACTAGTGTTAATGTATTTGCTGCAAGTATTAAACAAAAACTATTTAATAGTAATAATTTAGTTACATTACCATTATCTGAAATGAATAATTCTGATAATGCTATTATTGTAATTATTGCTAAGATTAGTGAATTATACCAATTATTGATTGATATTATTAATGAAGATGATAAGAAGTTAAGTATTAAAAAAGATGATTTATTTATTTTATGTACAAATAAAATAGCAGGAATAGAAAAATTAGAAGCAGATACAATTGATGCTTTTACTAGAAGTGAAATTCCAATGATTAAAATTCCTAAAACAACATTGCCTATAAGAGCAAGTGTTGAAGATCAAAAATTTTTAATTAAATTATTAAAACCAAAACATATTATTCTTACAAATGGTTTATATAGAAATTTTATTGATTATACAAATGCAATAATTACTACAGGAATTAACCCTAATTGTGTTCATATTGTTTATAATGGTGAAGTGTTTGATGTTAATCATCCTGAAGCAAAATTAGAACATATTGTAATCAATGAAAAATATGTTGGTAGCAGCAGCTTAAATAGTGAGATTGACTATCCAATATTATTTGAAAGAGAAAAAATGTCAACTGATGGATTTGCAAATGCAATTGTCTTATTTCAAATAAATAAGGATAAAATAAAATTATTAAATTTTTCTTTAAATTTATTAGGTGTTGTTGATAAGACTTTTTTAGAATCGAACAAGTATAAAGAAATTTTAAAAGAGTTATTAAACAAATTAAACAATCATTTTGATTCTTTAAGTACAAAAGATTATGATAATAAGGAATTAAAAAATAATATTAAGAAAATTACTGAAAAATATTTAGAAAAACAATTAAATAAAAAACCATTAGTATTAGTTATTTTGTCACAAATAAAAATTGAAAAAGATAATACTAAAAGATTAAACTAATAAATACTTATATATAGATATGATTCAAGCAGTAAATCTAAAACAGCTTCAAAGCACAATTAATAAAGCTAATATTCCAGTATTAATAATGTTTAGAACAATATGATGTAATATGTGCAATGTTGATGAAATTATTATTAATAAGATTCAAGAAGATCATAAAAATGAATTTGTTTATTGTTATATTGATGTTGATGAAAACAAATTATGAAGAGAAGATAATAATCAATATTTTAAGATTGACAAAGTTCCTTATTACATCATATATTATCAGAAACAAATAATTTATAAAGGTGACAAACCCATTACTGAATATCAATTATCAAGTATTTTGGAAAGTATTGATAAATCAGTTAATGATAAAGATGATATTAATAATTAATAGGAGATAAAGATGAATACAATTAAAGAAGATAATTATACTTGAGATTTAGAAAGTATTCTTGAAGATTATAATCATGATATTAATATCTTATTTGATAAATGAGAAGAAAAACAAAACGAAATTTTAGATTTATATCCTAATATTTTTAGTGATAAAAATAATTTTATTAAATATATACAATTAAGTGAAGAATATGATATTCTAAATAATCGTTTATACAACTATATAAGCAATAATTTAAATGAAAATTTAAGCAATAATACATTTAATTCTTGAATGCAAAAATACATGAATAAATTAAATGAATTTTCTGTAAAAACTTCTGATTTTACAAATAGAGTTATTAAAGAAAAAAATAATATTAGAGCTTATTTAGAAAATCCAAAAATTAGTGAATATTGTAGAGAATTTGAATTAATTTTTAGAAATGAAGCACATTTATTGAATGATTCTGAAGAAAAGTTATTAGCACAATTACAAATACCATTAACAGGATATGGCGATGTATTTAGTGTATTAACTGATAATGACTTAAAATTTAATAGTGTTTTAGATGCAAAAGGAAACTTACATAAAATTGAAAATTTTATTACTGGATACACTTTATTAAGAAATAATGACCGTGTATTAAGAAAAAATACTTTAGCAAGTTTAAGTGATGCTTTTAATAATATCAAGCAAACCTTAACAAAAACTTTATATTATAATTATTTATCTTTTAATAAATTAGCACAAATTAAGAAGTTCAAAGATTATGTTGAAGCAACTTGTTTTGATGATGAAATTGAAGAATCATTAATCCTTCACATTTATGAACAAGTTAAGAAATATAAATCAAGTTATGAAAAGTTTTATAAAATTAGAAAACAAATTTTAAAGAAAATTCTTGATGTAAAAGAATTAGAACCATATGATATGAGTATGGAAATTGCAGAAGAAGATGATTCTAAATTTACTATTAAACAAATTCAACAAGAAGTTTTATCTGCATTAAAAATTCTTGGTCCAGGATATATTAAAGTAATTAGAAAAGCTTTTAAAGAACGTTGAATTAGTTGATTACCAAAACCAGGAAAACAAACAGGTGCTTATTCTATTGGTGGAATTAATGGTTTAAATAAATACTATATTAGTATGAACTTTGATGGAACTATGAGATCTTTAGAAACTGTTATTCATGAACTAGGTCACAGTGTTAATTCTTACTATATTAATAAAAATCAAAAAATTTATAATGATGAAAAGATCTTTTATGCAGAAATAAGTTCAATAACTAATGAAACTTTATTAAGTTATTATTTAATTGATAAATATAAAAAACGTCCAAAAAATAAATTATTTGTTTTAGATTCATTGATAAAAAATTTCTTTAATACAACAAGTAGACAAATAGTTTTTAGTGAATTTGAATATATTATGAATATGAAAGTTAATCATAATGAAGCTTTTACTACTGAAAGTGTTGAATCCACTTATTTCGATTTAATGACAAAATATTTAGATGTTAATCCAAAAGATAAAGATTTATATTCAAATGATATTTATTACAGATTTAGTTTACTAACTCTATATCGTGTTTCACATTTTTATGCTGGTAATTTTTATGTATATAAATATGCTATTGGTCAACTTGGAGCAATTATTAATGCAAAAAGAATTCATGATAAAGATGATAAACAATTAGCAAGATTATATACGTTCTTAGAATCAGGAACAAGTAAATCTCCTTTAGAAACTGTAAAGTTATTAGGAATAGATTTATCCAAAGATGCTCCATGACAAGAAGCTCAAAAGATTGTTGATGAATGAATTGAAGAATATATAAAGATTGCAAAAGAATTAAAATACATCACTAAATAAGATAAATATTAAATTATTACAAAATATTAAGTAAAAAATTTGTTTTTTAAAATTATACAAATTAGACGTGGATATTTAATTTAGACAAAAATAACTTTAAACAAGTAATGATTATGGTACATTTGTATCAAAACAATTAAAATCAAATGAGTAAATTGAACTATTCAATCTATGTGGATCAAATAACAGTAAAAATCTATGAATTGAATGTGCAAAATACAAAACATTTACTAATTCAACAAAATGATGATTTAAACCAAATTCCAAATGAAATAAATATCTTTGCCTTTTATGTATTCTATATTTGACAAAGCACAGTATCTGGTGTTTATTTATTCAAATTAGAGATCTACTAATAGTATATCATGTGCTGATCCTACACCTTCAATGTTATTAACTTGTAAGGATTTTACTTTTGCATTAAAAAAATAATTACATATTCAGTCTTATTTCCTGATATCATATTATTGGTTGATGTTAGTAGATCATATAAATAATGAAAACTCGCCAAAAATTATAAAAGTAAGGAATATATATATATATGAAAAAATCCAAATTATTAAAATGTGCATTAGGAACTTTTGCATGTTTAAGTATTTCAACAGTAATAGTTACACCTATTTTACTTTCAAATAAAAAACAAAATGAAAGTAAAAATATTGATAATCAACAATCTATTAATCAATTTAAAAAAGAAAATTTTTCTAAAACTGAATTTGTAAATTATTCTATGCCTAACTTTAAGATATCAAATTCTAAAAAAATCAATAGTCAAGCATTAAATATTCATAACTTTATTAATCAAAATAAAGATAAAATAGAACAAATTTATAAGTTTATCTATCTTAATTCTAATAAACAATCTAATACTTTATCAGCAATTGAAATAGCTAATAGATACAAAGAGCTACCTAATGATTTAAAGACTTTTGCAAACAATTTTAGATATAAAGTTGATGATTTAAAACAAATGCTTTATCAACATTCAAGAAGTAATCTAGAATTATGATGTGATGAATGATACTGATTTGATTTAAATGTTTATTACAATCCTAGCAATGTATCTAGTTATATAAATTTTTTAAATTATGTTAAAAATGATTATTTGAATCCTATGAGTGATGCAAGTAGTTTTAGCAGTGGTCTTGCAAATTCTTTACAAAATGAAGATAATGAAGATTCAGACATTGCAGCAAGTTTATTAAAAATTTATGGATGTTTATTAAAGATTGCCTCCTCTATTGGAGATGGTATAATAAACTCAATGTTAAATACTTTATATGTAGCACAAAATAATAATGAAGGTGCAACAACACACTGATTGTTTGGATTCATATATGTAGGAACATCTTTAGGTAACCAAGAATGATGAGGAGCATAAATAAAAATATACTAATAACTCAATCAATTATTTCTTTTCTTTCACTATTATTTATAATTATAATAACAACTTTAGATTTTATTCCTCATATTAATATTGAAACTCATCTTGGTTTTAGTCCAATTTATATTTCAATAATAACATTTATTGTTTTTTTGTTTTGTTGCTATTTTGTCAATTTTATTATTGCATTTTTTATACAATCAAAAGATCATAAATTATTATTAGGTATTAGAATTACATCATGAATCTTTTTGTTATCATCCCTTAATTGAATATTTATATGATTTTATTTTTATTTGTATAAGAACAAAGATGATGAAATTATAAGAGATAATGCTAATTTATTGTATAAATTAAAAAAGAGTTTTTTATTAATAATATTTTTTAGTTCAATAATTTCTCTTTTCTTATTGTTAATTGGTGTATTTGGACAATTAAATTGATTACAAAATCAAAATAATAGTACAGTTCCATTTTTACCTTTAGCTTTTTTTAGTCTTATTGTTTGATCTACATGTTTAATAAGTATTATTAACTTTATTGTTTTATACAAATTGAACAATAATCAAACAACAATAATTGAATTATTATTTTTATTGTTATTACCATCAATATCGTCATTAATTTTATTAAACAAAAATAAAATAATAAATATTGCTAATACACAATAATTAAATTAAATTAATTACTCTGCAGTAGACATGGACATGAGATTTGAATAAAAAGTCAAATTTCATGTTTTTTATTGTTATAAATGATTTCTATATTGTATAGATGTCATTCAATTAAATCTCTCTTGAAGTCTTATATTATTGTAATAATGAATGAATCATCAATTTTATTTTCCAATTCATTGAATGTCATTTCCTGTTTGATCTATATTTAAACATTTTTTAATGGTTACTAAGATATTTTAATTAATAAAAAAATATAAATTTGAGTTATTTTTTAGATTGAATTTCAATCATAATATCTCTAATACTTGCAGCACGTTCATATTCTTGATTTTTTGCAGCATTCAGCATTTCTTTTTTTAATTTATTTAATAATTTATCTTTTGCTTTTATCCCAGTTTTAGAAGTTTCTAATGCTTTCTTTAAAGTTGTATTTTCTTCTTCTGTAGTAATTTCAATAATTGGTTTAATAATTGTTTTTGGAGTAATATTATGTTCTTTATTGTATGCTAATTGGATATTTCTTCTTCTTTCAGTTTCTTTAATTGCATTATCCATATCTTTAGTAATTTTATCTGCATACATAATAACTCTACCATTAACATTTCTTGCTGCTCTTCCAATCATTTGAATTAGTGATCTTTCATTTCTAAATAATCCTGGTTTATCAGCATCAAAAATAGCAATTACTGAAACTTCAGGAACATCTAACCCTTCTCTTAATAAGTTAATTCCAACTACAACATCATAAATGCCTTTTCTTAGATCATTAATAATTTTTGTTCTTTGTAAAGTTTTTAGTTCATTATGTAAATAAGCAACTTTAATCCCTCTTTGTTTTAAAAACTCTGTTAGTGATTCAGCCATTTTAATAGTCATTACAGTAACAAAAGTTCTTTCATTTTTTTTCTTTTGTTCTTGCAATTGCGAAATTAAGTCTTCAATTTGGTTTAAAGTTGGTTTAATTTCTATTTTTGGATCAACTAAACCAGTTGGTCGAATAATTTGTTCTACAACTTTATTATTTACTAAATTTAATTCATAATCATTTGGTGTAGCACTAAAATAAATTGCATTACATAATTTATCATTAATTTCATCAAAATCAAGAGGTCTGTTATCTAAAGCACTTGGTAATCTAAAACCATATTCAACTAAAGTTGTTTTTCTTGATATATCTGTATTGTGCATTCCGCGAAATTGTGGTAATGTCATATGAGATTCATCAACTAATAACAATCATTCTTTTCCTAAATAATCAAATATAGTATAAGGTTGCATTCCTGCTGGTCTATTTTCTAAATGTCTAGCATAATTTTCAATTCCAGCACAAGTTCCAAATTCTTTAATAGATTCAACGTCTTGTTTAGTTCTTTGAGCAATTCTTTCAGCTTCTAATGGTTTATTTTGTTTATTAAAATATTGAATTCTTTCTTCTAATTCATCTTCAATATTTTTTAAAGCATCATCTTGATTATCACTATTTACTATATATTCATCTGCTGGGATTAAATAAAATCATTTTGGTTTTTCAATGATTTCACCAGTTAATGGATCTAATTTATCAATACTTTCAATTTCATCTCCATAAAATGAAATACGATAAATATATTCATCTGTTGATCCTAATGCAATTTCTAAAACATCACCCTTGGTTCTAAATGTACCTGGTTTTAAATCAATATTATTATTTTGATAATTTAGTTTTACTAATCTTCTTTTAATTTCTTGAATAGAAATATTCATTCCAACTTTAATAATTAATCAAAACTTTTTAAATTCTGAAGGTGGACTTGTTGGATAAATTGCTGCTACACTTGCTACAACAATGACATCATTGTATGCAGAAATTGAAGATAATGTTGATAATCTCATCATTTCAATATCTTTATTTGCTTGTGAGTTTTTTTCAATATAAGTATCTGTTCTAGGAATGTAAGCTTCTGGTTGAAAAAAATCAAAGTAAGATACAAAATACTCAACATGATTATTTGGAAATAATTCTTTCATCTCAGTATAAAGTTGCATTACTAAAGTTTTATTATGAGCAATTACTACAGTTGGACGATTTAACTTAGCAATAACATTTGCCATAGTAAATGTTTTACCTGTTCCAGTTGCTCCTAATACAACTTGATATTTTGCATTATTTTTTTTGATGTTTTCAACTAAAGTATCAACAGCTTTTTTTTGATCTTGTGTTAATTGAAATTTACTAACAAGTTCAAAAACTTTATCTTCTTTATTTAATTCTTCAACTGTATGATTATTTTTGTTGTTCATTTTTGATATTTTGTTTTTCTTTTTCTTGCTTGCTTTGTTGTTGCAACATCATCATTGCTAAAATATCTTTAGCATCAGGTTTATTTGTTGTATCTTGTTTATTTTGTATTAAATTTTGTGTTTGTTGATATTCTTCTACTGATTTTTTAATACTATCAATATTTAAATTATTAATATTTGAAGAATTTGATGTTTGAGAAATAAAAGCAAAAACAGTTTGATATGCAACATCTTTCTTTAATTTTTCAAAAGCTTTATCACTTTCTTCAACATATAAATGCAAAGGGGAAACTTGTTCTAAACTTCTTAATGAAACTCCTTCTCTTAATTTATTACTTAAATCTAAATATTTAGTTCAAGCATCATCAAGATTTTGAATTAATAATTGTTTAGCAATAATATTGCACATATTAAGTCCAATTTCATGAACTTTTTTATTAATAAATTCAAGTAATTTATTATGAATTTTTTCAGTAATTTCATTAGCATTTAATTGTTTAAAATCTAAAACATTAAATACTTGTTCATGAAAACATTGTTCATTTAATGCTTTAGTTAATCCAGAAATATTAATCTTATTTGTATTTGTTTTATCTCAAAAAATATTTGTTGTATCTTTAGCAATAATTGAACACATTCTTTTAATAATTTCTAAATTATTATCTGATAAAAGAATTTGATCTCTTTGCTTATAAATTAATTCTCTTTGATTACTTAATACTTGGTCATAATCAATCAAGTATTTTCTCATATCAAAATTAATTCCTTCTACTTTTTTTTGGGTATTAGAAATAATTCAATTAAAGAATTTTGAGTCATATAATTTATCTTTTTTATCTGATTGATCATATTTTTTTTCTGCTTTTTCTGTTCTGTCTGTTGCATATCTTTGAAAGATGCTATCTTCTAGTGAAATAAAGAATCTACTTTCACCTGGATCACCTTGTCTTCCACTTCTTCCTCTTAGTTGTTGATCAATTCTTCTAGCTTCATTTTTTTCTGTACCAATAACATAAAGTCCACCAAGTTCTTTTACACCAATACCAAGTTTAATATCAGTTCCTCTACCAGCCATATTAGTAGCAATAGTAATTGCTCCTTTTTGTCCTGCTAAAGCAATAATATCTGCTTCTTTTTTATTATTTTTTGCATTTAAAACCTCATGTTTGATATTTAATTCACTTAATTTATTACTAATAATTTCACTATCAACAACATTTGCTGTACCAACAAGAATTGGTTGTCCTAATTCATGTCTTTCTTTAATTTCTTGGATTAAATATTCATATTTACTTTCTTTTGTATCAAAAACATAATCAGGAAAGTCTTTTCTAATAATTGGTTTATTTGTAGGAATAGGTACAACAACCATGTTATAAATTTTTAAAAATTCTTCTTTTTCAGTAATTGCAGTTCCACTTACAGCACTTAAATTTTCATAATTTCTAAATAATGATTGATATGTAATTGAAGCAACAGTAATATTTTCTGGTTCAATTTTCACTTTTTCTTTAGCTTGAATTGCTTGTTGCAAACCATTACTGTAACTTCTTCCTTCCATAATTCTTCCAGTAAAGTGATCTACTAATTTAATTTCACCATCACTAACAATATATTCTTTACCATTTTCAAAAATATAATTTGCCATGATTGCATTACTTACTTTATGCAATAAATCACTATTAACAAAATCATAAATATTTTTTACACTAAAAAATTTATTTGCTTTTTCCATTCCGTCTAAAGTTAAAGACACACTTTGACTTTCTGGATCAACTTCATAATCATTCTCATTTAATGTTTTTACAAAATCATCAATTTTTAAATAAATTTCACTATCTTGTTGTGGTTGACCAGAAATGATTAATGGTGTTCTTGCTTCATCAATTAAAACACTATCAGCTTCATCAACAATTGCAAAATTTAATCCTCTTAAGACCTTTTGGTCATAACTACTTACCATATTGTCTCTTAAATAATCAAAACCAAGTTCACTGTTTGTTGTATAAGTTACATCTGCTAAGAATGCTTCTTTTTTTTGTGGTTGTTTGAAATCTGCAGAATTATATCTAGCAGTCATATTCAATCTATTTAAAATCTTATTTGCAAAAATAGCATCTCTTTCTACTAAGTATTGATTAACTGTTACTAAATGTAATCCTTTTTTGAATAATGCACATACATAACTAGCTAAAACTAAAGTTAAAGTTTTTCCTTCACCAGTTTTCATCTCAGCAAAGTTATTTAAAGTAACAACAATTGCCCCAATGATTTGTACAAAATAAGCAAACATTCCTGTTTCTCTATAAGCAGCTTCTCTAACAGTAGCCATAGCATCAACAAGAATTAAGTCTAAACTTCCTCCATCTGAATTTAAGATTTTGATAAATTCATCAGTTTTTGCTTTTAGTTCTTCATCACTTAGATTTCTGTAATATTCTTTTCTAGCATCAACTTGAATTGCAAGAGATTTTGCTTGTTCTAAAATCCTATTTTTAGGAAGCATCATTTTAAATAAATTTTTCATAATTTTAATGTTGTAATTATTATATAAAATAATAACATTGCTATATAATCTCTAAATATAAATAATTATGGAACACAGTGTAAGTTTATATCTTTTTAGTTATATTTTTGTTGGTGAAATGATAGGAACAATGTTTCTAGTTTTTTTAGGTAATGGTATTAATGCCATGAATTCTTTTAAAAAAACACCAGGACATAAATCAGGATGATTGTTTGTTAATATTGGATGAGCTGGTGCTACTGCTATTGGAATTTTATTTTCTATGGTAATAGAATCAATTGGTAGTAGTTTGGCTTATGAAAAAACAGGGATTAAATTAGATTTTGCTTATGGTTTAATTAATCCAAGTTTTGATGTTACGATGTTAATTGGAGGAGTATGAGCTTCTGATGTTGGATGATTAGGAGCATTCATCTTATTTTTAGTTTGTGTTTTTGCACAATTTGTTGGAGCAATTTTAGGACAAGTTTTATTAGATTTTATTTATTGAAAAAAAATCAAAACAGCAGATGTTTTAAGTATTAAGAAAATGCATTGTACTCATAATGATGATCGTGATGATTGAGCTAGAAATATGTTTACAGAATTTACAGTTGCATCTTTATTAACTAGTGTAGGAGTAATTGTTTGTGGATTTGAATCTTTTTCAATTGGTTCAAATTTATGAGTGCCTTTTGTAATGGGTTTAAGTTTAGGATTAATTAGATCTTCGATTGGTTCAACTGCATTTGCAGCAAACCCAGCACGTGATTTAGGTCCAAGATTTGTTTTCTTATTATTGCCATTGCAAAAAGCAGGTATTTGTCGCGATGAACAAATCAAATTGTTTGATTTTAATTACACTTTTATTGTTGCAGTATTATGTCCTTTTTTAGGCGGAATTTTTGTTGGAGTTTGATGTTGATTAGTTCCAACTTTCCATGATAATTACATTCATAGTATTTATATTAAAAATCCATATTTAATTTTTACACCTCACACTCCTGTAACAAAAGTTGCAAATAAAGCATTAGATCTTAAAATGTATTTTCACTAATTCTTTTAATTTAACAAGATATTCATCTTTTAAAATAATTCTTAATTTGTTTAAAGCAACTTCAATTTTTTGTTTGTTATATCCTAAAGGAATATTTATGTGATAAGTTTTAGATAAAGTTGCAATTTGAATTAAAAAATAATATCTAGCAATAATTGAAGCAGCAGCAACACACAAATATTTTGTCTCTGCTTTTTCTTCAAATATGTCAATTTTTACAGGATTTTTTTCATTTAAAATTGCTAAATATTTATTGTAATTTTCTTTAGAAGCATATTCATCTAAAATAACTTTTGCATCATTTAAATGTAATCTTGTTTTTAATTGATAAATTGCATAATTATGTGCATAAGTTTTAATAATGTGTGCATTGTTGTATTTATCATATAAAAAGTTATATTGTTTAGGTGAAATAATTTTGGCATTATAAGGAATAAGTTTAATAAGTTGTTTTGCAATTTCAATAACTTTTTGATTTGATAATTTTTTAGAATCTTTAATATTTAAATAACTAATTTTTTTTGTTAATGTTTCATCTAAAAATACTGCACAAGTAACAATTCCACCAAAATAATCTCCAACTCCTACTTCATCAGCACCAATTACTTTCTTTGTAGTATTATTCATTTTTAATGTACTTAATTAATCTTAATAATGTTATTATTAAATATAAAATGAGTGGAATTTGATTTGTAAATTTAAAGAAAATTAAGAATTTAAATAATAATAATTTTGATATTAATCATTATTTTTTAAATAAAGATCAACCTGAAATAAAGAAATTAATTTTAAATGAAAATGTTGAATCTTTGAATAAGGAATGTGATGTATGAATTAAAAATTGCAAGAATCGTTGAATTTTTAATATTACTGCAGTTTTATTAAGTATTTTTCTAGTAGGTTTAGGCATTTTATTTATCTTGATTGATGTTTATTTAAAAATCCATCATCATGATTTACATGCTTTATTAATTTTAGGAATTATTTTTTTTATTGTGGGAATTTTAATTCCATTCTTTTATTATTTTGCAGATAATTGAAGTAATCCATATTTGTATAAATGAGCTCAACATTTATCAAAATTTCAAAAATATATGATTAATACAAATGATTTACCATTATCATTATTACTTTTTTATTATCCTGATTTAATTAATGTCAATCAATATGATGCAAATTTTCATTTCTTTTTAAATGTTAAAGATATGAAAATCAAGGAGTCATTAAAAAAATATTTAATTTCACAAATAGAAGCAAATAATGCATCATGAAATTATAGTAATAAATTACATAATAATGAATTAAATGAAGAAAATGCTTTTAAATATTGAGCAAATATTAGAACAATATATGAATGAGCAAACTTTATTAAAAAACTAAATCAATTAGGAAAAAAATAATGGTTGGGATCGACTTATTTGAAATAAAAAGAAAAAGTATTTTTTGTAATAAAAATATCATAAAACGCTTCTTTTTTGATGAAGAAATTAATCAATCAAGAATTGAAAAAGATTCAACATTATATTATGCAAAATTATTTAGTGTTAAAGAAGCTGTGTATAAACTTTTACATAATTTGTATCCTTCTTTATATTTCAATAAGTTTAGTATTAAAGTTTTATATTCTAATTATGTTTTTAAAGCAGAATATGTTTTACAAAATAATGAAGAAATAAATAATGTAATAAAAACAATTGATTTTAAAAAAATTTATATTTCTGATGCTGATGAAAAAGATTATTTAATTACAATTGCAATGTTATCTAATTAATTTTTTTAATATCATTTTTTTCATATATAATAATCACATAAATGATTACTTCATATTGGAGTAATCATATCTTTTTTATAACGGAGAAAAAAACAAAAGTAATGGCTTCACAAAATGAATTAATTTTTGCTCTTATTGAAGAAATTGTTAAAGATAAGAATTTGACAAATGAAGAAGTTGCAAACATTTTAAAAAATGTTTTAACAAAAGTTTATACCAAAGTTTATACCAATGCAGTTTTAGATGTTAAAGTTGATTTTGACAATAAAGTTTTTGTTATGAAAAAACAACTTAAAGTTGTTGATGATAACTATTATGATAATGATGGTGATGATGATTGTGAAATTGATTTAACACAAGCAAGAAAAATTAATCCTGATGCTAAAATTGATGATCTTATTGAACAACCAATTGATTTAAAAAGTTTTGATAACACCATGGTAAGAAGTGTTCAACAACTTTTTAAACAAAAAGTTAGTGAGATGGTTAATGAAAAAATTTATAACCAATGAAAAGATAAAAAAGGAACCATAGTTTCAGGAAAAATTGAAATGACTGATCCAGTATTAAACTTTTCATTTGTTGAATTTGATGGTACTAAAGGTTTTGTTAAAGCAAGTGATAAAATTCCTAATGAAACTTTAGAAATCAATAATACTTATAAATTTTATGTTAAAGATGTAATGCAACAAACTAAGGGTTGACCAATTATTTTATCTAGAACAGACGCAAATTTTATTAAGGGATTGTTAAGACTAGAAGTTCCTGAAATTGCACAAGATATTGTTGAAATAATTAGTGTTGCTAGAGAACCTGGAATTAAGACAAAAGTTGCTGTAAAAAGTAATAATGCAAATATTAATCCGATTTCAACTTGTGTAGGAAATAGAGCAAGTAGAATTAATGCAGTATATAGAGAATTAAATGGTGTTAATGAAAAAATTGAATTTGTTAAATATTATGATGATATAGCAAAATTTATAGCAAGTGCTTGTTTGCCTTCAAGAATTGATGGACTTGAAGTAATTTCTAAAGAAGAAAAAGTAGCAACTATTATTGTTCCTAAAGAATCTTTATCTTTAATAATTGGTTTAAGAGGAATTAATATTAGATTAATTAGTAAATTAACTGGTTGAAATTTAGAAATCAAAACAAGAGAAGATGCTGAAAATGAAAATATAAAATATGATCCAGTTGATTTTTCTATTTATGATAAGAGTAAGTCTAATAAAGATGTGATGTTAGATTTTGCTTCAACAAATGAAATTTTAAGAAACTTAGAAAAAGCAAGTTCTTATGAACAAATTCAAAGTGCATTAGATTTAAAAGATAATTATTCATTAAACAATAATTTATTTGAAACTAAGAAAGAAATAGAAAAAAAAGAATTTATTGTAAATGAAGAATTAACTAAAAATAGTGATTTATCTAAACAAGATACAAATTCTAATGAATTAAAAGAAACTATTGTGCAACAAGATATTGATAATGTTTTAGAAGAAAATAAAACTGAAGTTATTAAACCAAAAACAAATAAAGTTGATTATTTAAAATTACGCTCTGAACATGCTAATAATGAAATAACAACTAATTTAGATGCTTTATTAGATTCTAAAGAAACTACAGAAAAAAAACCAAAAAGAAAATTCAAAAAAGTTAATAAGAATTTAGAACAAGAAAATAAACAAAAAAACAAAAACATTCTTGATGAATTTGATGATATAACTCAAGAATATTTAACATATGATGAAGATGAAGAATTTGATGATGATAACAATTCATATGATGAATTTGATGATGAATATGACAATTAATTCTTCATATTTAAGTAAGATATAAATAGTATTAAGTAAAAGGAGTATTTATGAAAAAAAAGAAAAATATAAACAAAAAAGAAACTGATAATAGAAAAAATATTGAAATAAATACTCTATTAAAAAAAGTAGAAGTTGGAGTAAATAAGGACAATGTCTTTGTTTTTACTTCTCCTTTAACAGTTACTGAATTTGCTAAAAAAATTAATAAACCTGCTTCAGAAATTATTCGATTTTTCTTATTAAAAGGTCAAATTATTACAATCAATACTTTATTAAGTGAAGATCAAATTGCAGAATTATGCGTTAATTTTAATCTTGATTTTGATAAGCAAGATGAAATTACAGAAGAAAATATTTTAAACAACATTAAACTTGATGATAAGAATTTAATTTTAGAATCAAGACCCCCAGTTGTAACAGTCATGGGACATGTTGATCATGGAAAAACCAGTTTATTAGATACTATTAGAAATTCCCATGTAAGAGTTAAAGAAGCTGGTGGAATTACTCAGCATATTGGAGCTTATCAAATTAAGCATAAAGATCGTCATATTACTTTCATTGATACTCCAGGTCATGAAGCTTTTAGTGAAATGAGAGCAAGAGGAGCTGAAATTACAGATATTATTATTTTAGTAGTTGCAGCAGATGATGGAGTAATGCCTCAAACTATTGAAGCTATTGACCATGCTAAAGCTTCAAATGCTAAATTAATTGTATTTGTTAATAAGATGGATAAACCTACTGCTAATGTAGAAAAAATCCTTGCACAATTATCAGATAATGGTATAGTTGGAGAAGAATGAGGAGGAGAAACTGTAATCATTAAAGGTTCAGCTTTAACTAATCAAGGAATCAATGAATTATTAGATGCCATCTTTTTAATAACAGATTTACAAGATTACAAAGCTGCTATTAATTCTTTACCAATTGGCACAGTTTTAGAATCAAGACTAGATAAAGGAAGTGGACCTTTAGCAAGTATCTTAGTACAAAAAGGGGTTTTAAAAAAAGGTGATTATTTAGTAGTTGGTGCTACTTTTGGAAGAGTAAGAACTTTAAAAGATGAAAATAATCATGAAATTGATGAAGCAAGACCATCAAAAGCTGTAATTGTTTCAGGTTTAAATAATCTTGCAGAAGCTGGAGATAAATTCATTGCATTAAGAGATGAAAAACTAGCAAAATCTATTGCTAATAAAATTGCACAAAAACAAATTAGACAAGATAGATTGTTTCAAATGCAACAAAATAATCAAACTACCAAAGATACTAAAGTTACTAATGTAATTTTGAGAGCAGATGTAAATGGAAGTATTGAAGCTATTAAAAACTTATTTGAAAAAATTAATATTGATGGAACAACTTTAAAAATTATTAGAAGTGCAATTGGTGCAATTAGTGAATCAGATGTTAAATTAGCAAAAGCAAGTAATGCTTTAATAATTGGATTCAATGTAAGACCAGTAAAAAGTGTAAGAGATTTAGCAAACAATATTGGCATTAAAATCATTTTCCAAAATGTTATTTATGCATTAAAAGATCAAATGGAAAAGATATTAATAGGTACATTAGATCCAGTATATGAAGAAGAAATAATTGGTGAAGCAAAAGTTCAAGCAATTTTTAAAGCAAGTAGTATTGGTACAATAGCTGGATGTGTTGTAACAAATGGTAAAATAGTTAGAAACAGCAATGTAAGAGTTATAAGAGATGGAATTGTTGTTTATACTTCTACAATTTCATCACTAAAACATTTAAAGGATGATGTGAAAGAAATTAAAGAAGGTAAAGAATGTGGTCTAACCATTACTGGATTTAATGATATTAAAGAAAATGATATCTTAGAATGTTTTATAGATAAAAAAGTCGATTTATTAGCTAAAATGAGTAATAATAATGAGAAAAAGTAGTAATGTTAAATTTGCTAAACAAAAAAAAGAAGCAGTCATTTTAAAATATTTAAATGAAGCTTGATATAAATTAAAATCAGATATAAATTTAAATAAAAGCAGCATTTGTTTTACTGATTTAAAACTTTCTGTAGACAATTCTTATTGTGATGTTTATGTGGATTCAAGAAATAGAGAACAAGTAGAAGATGATGTTGGTGTTCTAAACAAACATGCAGGTTTATTTAGAACTTATTTAGCAAAAGAAATGAGTGCTTATAAAGTCCCAATAATTCGTTTTCATATCGATGCTGTAGTAGATAATGTAATTAAAATAAATAAGATCTTCAATGAAATCAACAATAAAAACAAATCATAAAAAAATTAAATATTCTTTTTTTAGATATATATGCTTAGTATGAGCATATCTTTTTGGAATTTTTAAAAAGAAAAATAATGCTTATTTAGAATCAAGTTTAAAAGTTATTAAGAAAATAAGAAAGAATAATTTAAGAAAACCTTTAAGATTTCCTGTAGTTAATCCAAATTTAAAAATTAAAAATGAATTAAGTGTTTATGGAAAAAAAGAACTTAATTATAGTGAATTTAAAAAAGCAAAAAAAGTTTATTTAAAAACTTTAAGTAAGAAAAAACAAGAAGATTATGCTTATGAATTAAATAAATATCATAAGTGAAAATGAATGTATCCTTTTTATTGAGCATGAATAAAATTCATAAGATTATTTAATTTAGATTTTTGAATTCATAAAAATAAAGCATATGAATTTAGTAATGATCAATTAGAAACATATAAACAAAAGCAAGAAAAATATCAAGATTGATGAAAAAATATTATTGTTATTAATTGATTTGGTAATTACTATTATTATTTAAAAGATAAGATTAAAACCAAAAAATATCAAAGAAATAATTGAATTTGATTTGCTTGTTTTACGATATTTTATTTAATTACTTTAAGTATTATTATTGCATATGCTGCTTATGCAATGAATAATAAAATAACCACTCCTCCTTTTGCAGCAATTGGAACTTATCCTAATTTTTTTATAGATAAATTACCTTTAGCTTCAGCAACTTTAGGACTTGCAGTAAGTGCATTAATTTTTATGTTAGTTCCAATTATGATTTTAATTTCATTATGATTAAGTAATATTAATGATGCTAGTTATAATATCTTTTATGTTTATAGTCAACAATTAATATATGTTATTGTAGGAATTTTTTTAGTTTGTAGTACTTGTATGGAATTAAGCTTATATTTTGCTCATTAGAATTTATGCTTAATTCTTTTTTTATTTAATTTTCAAAATAATTTAAATAATTTATGATGATTTCTTAAATATTTATACATTTCATTACTAAACATATCACTATCTTTAATACATGCATGAATTTTATTGATTACTGGAAGATTATAAATTTTAGTTTGATAATTTTTAAATCCTTTTAAACCATCATATTGTTTTAATCAAATTTCATAAATTTGCAAGTTAATAATCTTATGATCATTAATGATATTTAAATATAATGGAATTACATTTGATGATTCATATCATTTGTTTAAATTTTCAAAAAAAGCATTGAATAATTTTTCACTAAATTCTTTATTAAATAAATGTGGATAAAAGTTCTTAATAATATCAAGAAAATATTTTTCTAATTTTAAAGCATTTGCTTGTTCTAAATTAAAAAATACATCTTCATAAACATGATCAGTATGATAATAAATATGAAACATAATTTCTTTAATATTCTTGATTTGTTTAATATCAACAAAAAAAGTTTGATATTCATTATGTGTGTTCATATATAAAGATATAAATAATAAATAAAACATTTTGTAATCATAATTAAAAATTGATTTCTTGTTAAAGTGAAAAATATTATTTGATATTAAGCAAGTAAGATAAAATAATTCTTCAACTTTATTTAAAGTTTCTAAATCATTTTTAAAGACTTTTTTAAAGAAATCTTTTGCTTTAGATTTTTTTCAAATTTCATTTAATGAATATTGATAAATTCTTAATTGATCAAGAATAATATTAAAGTGATCAAGCATTCTTGGTGATAAAGAAACAAAATTTAATAAATCAAGATCATAATCTAATTTTTTAATAATACTAACAAGTTCATTTTTTAATTTTTCATGAATCTTATTTTTTTCATCATAAGCAATATTAACTTTTTTATTTTGAAATAATGCTAAAAATAATAGGTCTAAAATTTGATAATTTAATATGTAATATTGTTTGTATTCATCATGAAAATTTTTAGGGGATATAAAAATAGAATTAGATAAACTAAATGTAAGATCATCACAATGATTTAATTTTTTTTTAATATAGTTTATATAAGATTCATATTTAAAAGTCTTTGGAATTAACCATTCATTTGAATTTAATTCAATTCTTTTTTTAATTTCATTAATATCTTTAATTCTTAAATAATTACTAACTTCTTTTAAATTAATTCAATTAATATCAAGTTGAAATAAAAAAAGATATTGACTTAAAGTTACTAAAACCGTTTGTTCAAAATTTTTATACAAAACTTCATCTTTACTATTTTTAATAAAAATATCATAGGTTAATTGATTAATATGATTTGTACCATCTAAATAAAACTTTTTCTTCTTAATATTTCTTGTTTCTAAAATATCTGTTCTTCTATAATAATTGCCAATAAAGCTTTCATCAATACATAATTTATTTGCTTGTTTTAAAATAAATGAATTAATAAAAAAATCTTCTCCTGCATATAATTTAATGTTTTGCAAATTATTATTTACTATTTCTTTTTTTGCTTCTTTTACTATTTTTGTTTTATATAATTTATTTCACATTAAATTTTGACTATAACTAGCAGCAAGAGTTTCAAACAAAAAATTTAATAAATTATCTTCTTTGGTATATTCTAGTTTTTTGAATTTACTTTTTTGTTCAATAAATAAGCTATTTTCAATAACAAAAGCAAAATTACAAACAACTATATCTGCATCTTTATAAATTAAAAAATCATGCATATGCCTTACAAAATCTAAATCTAAATAATCATCACCATCAAGGAATAAGACATATTCTCCTTTAATGTAATCAATTGCTTTCATTCTTGAAGCAAAAATTTGCATATTTTGTTCATTACTTACTAATTGAATTCTTTTATCAAATTCTGTATATTTTTCATATATTGCTCAAGTTTGTTTGCTTGTTGAATGATCATCTAAAATTAAGATTTGTAAATTTTTGTAAGTTTGATAAATAACAGATAAAATTGCTTTTTCAATATATCTTTTATTATTGAAATTATTAATAATTACTGTAATTAATGCTAAATCTTTAGACATTTTTAGAAAAATATATAAATATTTTAATGTAATATGAATATATCATAAAGTGAAATTT
>JAGBPV010000092.1 GCA_017633195.1 bacterium | reverse complement strand
TGTACCATTACCATAATTAATAGTTGAATCTAAAGGACTTATATTAAAACAATTACTCATATATGAAGGTATACAACCTTTTATATCTTGGTCAATTTGATTAACTAATCCAGTTTCTCATTGTTGTTGAAATTCATAATAAGGTAAAGAAATACTACTAATCGCATTTTGAATATTGTTATAGATTGTATTCATGTTGAATGGTAAAGTAATAGTTCAGTTACCATTAGTTGAGAATTGCACTGCAGGATATTGTGCTTGATCATATGGTCAACTATTACCATCAGGACAAGGCATAGCAGATTCTGTGCCATCCAAACTAAAATCCAAATTTCCTTGATTATTAATTCCTTTAAAATTCATTGATCCAGTAACTTGCAATGGAGCATTATTTATTCCGCCTCAAAATCATCAACCCTTACCAGCTCCTTCACCATTAAAATAATTATTAATAGAATAATTTAACTGATTGTTATCAAAATTAAAGCATTCATTATTTGTTGGAGTTGAACCAGATGAAGAAGATTCTCCTGAACAAAATGATTGTATTTCAATACCTAAAGATCCTGTAAGTTGTGGAGTAAAACCACTAAAATTAATGTCTTGTGGTATCTCCAAATTATTTGAAAAAACATTTATTTCTATTTGTTGTAAAAATGAACTAATGACATTTGAATTTACTTCATTAATATTTGTTGGACTTGTAAGTGTAATATTGTTAGCTGGATATGTACCTATGTTGCTATTGCTGTAAGAAAATGGTATTGTTATAGTGCTTGTACCGTAATTAGTATTTTGATATAAACTTGCATTAACAAAATTTGGTACTTTTGATACCCTATTAATTGTTCTATTCGTTTGTTTGGAATTTGCTATTTTATTTGTGTGATAACTTGTACCACAAATTATTGCAATTGGAGTAATGACAGCAAGAACACTAACCCCAATATATTTAAAAAATAACTTCTTTGTTTTGTTTTTCATGATAAATATGCTTGTTATTAACAAATCATATAAAACAAATTAGAAGTTTGTAATTCTATAAAAGCAATCTAATTATACATTATTAATTGTTAAGAACTGGATAAATTTGTTTACCATAATTTATTCCATTATTATATGAATCTATATATATACCACAATATTGTGGATTTGGTTGAGGTGCTTGTATTATGGACATACTACTACTATTTGGTAAGGAAGAAGTATATGTTTGATTTAGAAATTTATAATAATTTTTTTGAGATTGAAAAATTTGTGTATATTTTTCATATTGTTTTCTAATTCATATTGTTGCATTATTATTAGGTAAAGATGATATTGTAGACAATGACCCTGTCACATCAAAGTCAAAACTATTCATAAATTCTCCAGAATAAACAATTTGTTTATTAGAGTTAGAAGAAGAATCTTGATACACAAACAAATATGGTTTGAATGTAGCATTTAATAATTTTATTTTTTGTATTAAATCAAAACCATTAGAAAATTTATTATTTTCTATGTAACCAAAATGTGCAATTAAGTTAAAAGAAATATTAAATGTATTATTTTGATTTAAAAAAACATTAACACTATCAAAAGACTGAGTTATTGCTGTATTTTTTATATTACATATTTTACTAATTCAAGTTGGATCAGAATTTGCTTCTTGTGTAGAATAATTTAAAAAGGCATTAAAGTCATTAGTAATCATTTTTAAATATGTTTCACTATTTGAAGTTAATTGTTTTCATCTATTAGTTCAATTTGCTAATGCAGCAGCAAAAGATGGTTCTTTTGTAACGGTTTTTGTTAATTCACTATAAGGTATAAAACTTGTATCATTAGATGAATTTGGATTTGTTGATGAAGATTTATTATTAGAATTCTTATTATCTTGATTGTTATTAGATGCTAAATTAGTATTATTATTGCTACATGAAATTACACTACCTACTGTAATTGCAGATATTGCACTTATACCTAATACTCCTAAAGTTAATTTAATTGATTTTTTCATTGGTTTATTCTCCTTTGTCTTTATTATTTAGACATCGACATGAGATTTGACAAAAATTCAAATTTCATGTTTTTTTATTATTATTATAAATTATTTGTATATTGTGTAGGTGTCATTCAATTCAACTTTTCTTGAATTATTACATTAATGATGTTCACGTGAAGATGATTTTCATCAATGATACTCTTAATGATGGAATTGATTTTTCATTGGATTCTTGCTTTTCACTTGCTTAATAAAAAGCTTTCTGCTCTTACGTTTGTTAAATGTTAGCAAATTATCATACACAGTTGATTTATGGCCAATGATTAAATCAACCTCATAATCCCCATATTCTTGCCTTAAATCCACGGATTTGGGACGAGTTCAGATTTGGAAGAAATAATTTATCCTTGAATTTAAAAAAATACCAACTGTTTGACTCGGACCATTTTTCTTAAAGTGTTTTAATCAATCACAATGTTTAATAACCCATTTCCAGTTATTGATTAAATTGAACACTTGATGAGGATAAAGCATAGTAATATTTGGATATTCAACTTGTATCCTATGATATATGGCATTTACACCATGATATCTTTTGCCGTAATATCGCAAAAATAACTTTGAAAAATCTTCGTATTAAACTTGGACATGAAATTTAGACAAAAGTTCAAATTTCGTGTTTTTTTATTATAATTGACTTTTATATTGAACTGGTGTCATCCAGTTCAATTTTTTTGAATCCGTACATTGTTGTAGTAATAAATATAATCTGCAATTGCTTGCTTTAATTGGAGAAATAACATTCTCTTAATATCTAACCGATAAATTAATTCAGTTTTAAAGATACTGAATCAAAATTCAACATCACGGTTATCAAGCGAATTTCCAATTCGTGACATTGATTGAGTAGCGTGATACTTGCTAAGCATGTTTTG
>JAGBPV010000091.1 GCA_017633195.1 bacterium | reverse complement strand
TTTATTTTTGGTATAAAAATATATTTTTTTAGTAAAAAAAAATAAAATAATATTATATTTAGTTGAAAAATTAAGAGGTCTATATGATTCACTTATCAAAAAAATATGCTTATGATGGGGTTGTTAAAAAAAGCAAAGTATACACAGAAGAAAACCTAGAAAAAGTTAAAAAAATTCACAAAGACATTAAAGCAAGAACTGGTGTTGGATCAGATATGATGGGGTGATTAGATTATGTTAATCAACCTGACACAACACAAATTCTTCAAAAAATGTTAGCTTTATACAAAAGTTGACAAGAACAAAATGTAAATACTGTAATAGTTTCAGGAATTGGTGGAAGTGCTTTGGGAGCAAGAGCAGCTATTCACATGTGTGTAAATAAATATATGCAAGGTGGAATGAAAGTTATATGAATGGATAGTATTTCACCTTCAGGAAATGCAGAATTATTAAAGCATTTAAGAAAAACAAGAATTAGACCTGCTGCAATTGTTATTTCAAAATCTGGAACTACATTAGAAACTTTAATTAATTATCGATTTATTAAAGCAGTACTAAAGTATAAATATGAAGAAGATATTACTGATAAACTAGCAATTGTTACTGGTGAAGAAGATACTAATAAATTAAGAAAATTAGCAACTAAACTTAAATATCCATTATTTTCTATTCCAAAAAATATTGGTGGAAGATTTTCTAGTTTAACTCCTGCTGGATTATTACCTATGATTATGTCTGGAATTGATGTATTTCAAGTAATTGAAGGTGCTAAAGATGCATTAAAAGATTGTTCAAAACCTGATATTACTGAAAATACTGCATATGATTATGCTTTGCATAGAGTTGCATATTTAAATAATGGATATGTAAATGAAATTATTGATTCATATGAAAAGAAATTATCTGCTTTATTAGAACAAGCAAAGCAACTTTATGCTGAAACTGAAGCAAAAACTGAAAAAGCATTATGTCCAATCCCAGCAACTTTTACTATGGATCTTCATTCTATTGGTCAATATATGCAACAAGGACCTAAAAATTTCTTTGAAACTACAATTTGAGTAAGAAGATCAAGTGGTAATGCAAAAATTCCTGAAGATATCAAAACAAATGATGGACTAGGATTTTTAGATGGATTATGATTAAGTGAAATTAATAGATTAATTTATAAGAGTGTTGCTGAAGCACATGCAAAAGGTGCAAAAACACCAGTAATCATCTTAGAAATGGATAAAATGGGTCCTTATGATTATGGATATTATTTCATGTGATTATGTATTAGTGTTACAATGAGTGCTTATTTATTAGATGTAAATCCATTTAATCAACCAGGAGTTGAAGCATATAAATCTATCTTAAAAACTAAATTAAAAGAATTAAAAGAAAAAACAGATGATAAAAAAGCTGAAGAAGGATTTTAATTATTATTAAAAAAATTATTGAACCATCATTCTTAGCATTTTATAAAGATAATGAACTTAATTCGATATTGCAAGAACTTAAAAATATCGGGATAAAGAGAATTCATTATGATGTAATGGATAATATTTATGTTCCTAATTTTACATTTTCTACTCAATATTTAGATTTATTAATAAACTATGGATTTGATATTGAAGTGCACTTTATGGTGCAAGATGTTATTAAATATTATTTAGAATTTAAAAAATATAAAATAAAAGCACTTGTTTTTCATCCGAGTGTATTAAATAAACAAGAAATTAAATGAATTATTAATGATGCTAAACAAAATAATATTGATGTTGGATTAGCAATTAATATTAATGAATCTTTTAAAGACTATTTATATATTTTTCCACAAACAACGATTAATTTAATCATGGGAGTAAATGCAGGGTTTGGTGGACAAACAATCTTAAATGAAGGTATAGAACATCTAAAACAATTTAAGCAATATCTAACTAGCAAAAACTTAGATATTCCAATAATATTTGATGGTGGAATAAATAATCAAACAATTCATCTAATTTATAATGATGCAAACATTATTGTTTCAGGTTCTTATTTAATGAAAAGTAAGAATTTAAAAAAAACTTATTTAAGTTTGTTAAATAACAAAGAAAAATAAGTTTGATATTTCATTAAAAAATTTTACATATTTTATTTAAGAACTAATCGATTATCTTTCTTTAAAGTTTTTTTAGTTCTAGCAGTAACCTTAATAGTTTTTTTAGCACCATTTTCATCAATAATTGTTGCTTTTTGAAGATTTAAATTGAATTTTCTTTTTGAATGATTCATCGCATGAGATCTTAAATTTCCACTCATTGCTTTTTTGCCAGTTAATTGGTCTTTTTTAGCCATTATTTAAATTCCTTTTGTATATAAAAATGCGTTATTTTATGTTCTAATTATAACTAATTTATAATACTATAATATAAATTGTTGTAAATATTTTTACCACATTATACCTGTTTTCATTCTGAAAGGAAAATATGATTTCAATTAACAAAGATATTTTATATGATATGCTTGATACTTCTTGTTCATTTCTAGAACAAGAATATGAATACATTAATAAACTAAATGTTTTTCCTGTACCAGATGGTGATACTGGAAGCAACATGATGACTACACTAAAAGGTGCACTAGATGAAAATAGGGATTATCAACAAAGATCTTTGTATGAATTTACTAAAAAATTTAGTAGATCTTTATTAATGAATGCTCATGGAAATTCTGGAGTTATTCTATCACAAATTTTAAAGGGATTTTTTGAACCAATAAAAGAATCAACAAAAGAAATTGATATTAATTTATTAATTGATTCTTTTATTTTAGCAAAAGATGTGTCTTATAAAGTTGTTGATAAACCTAAAGAAGGAACAATTTTAACTGTTATTAGATTAATAGCAGAAGAATTGGATAAGAAAAGAACTGAATATACAAGTATTGAACAGGTTTTTACTGATGTTATAACTATTGGAACTGAAGCAGTAAATAAAACTCCTGAAATGTTAGATGTTTTAAAAAAAGCAAAAGTTGTTGATTCAGGTGCATATGGTTTAATGATTATTTTTAAAGGTATGTATGATGCAATTACAACTAAAGTAGATAAAAAACAAGCTAGAAAATATAAAAAAAATGAAGAAAATAAAGAATCTAATGCTAAATATGATCAATTTGGAATAAATTCTGAATTTGTTACAAACAATGAAGAAGGTTTTGGTTATTGTTGTGAATTTATTTTAGAAATTGGAGCAATTTTAGAAGAAGATGAAGAAACTAAAAAAATCCAATTTAATCCAACTACTTTATTAGATGAATTAAATAAGATAGGTAATAGTATTGTTTTTGTTTATGATGATATTTTTGCTAAGATTCATATTCATAGTTTAACCCCTTACAAAGTTTTAGAAATTGGACAAAAATTTGGAGAATTTCACAAGATTAAGATTGATAATATGACCTTACAAAGAAATAAAAATAAGGGGATTAATACATTAAAACAAACACAAGATAAACAACAAAAAAATACATTGTCAGATGAAACTGTACTATTAGCAACTGTTCCAAATGCTAAAATTGGTGAATTATTTAAAAATAATTTCAATGTAATTAACACTATTGATCGATTAAATAACCAAAATCCATCAGTAAAAGATTTTATCAATTTAATTAATCAAGCAAATAGTAAAAAGAACATTCTTGTAATTGATAATCCTGATTGTTTATTAGCAGCTAATCAAGCTGCAATGGATGTAAAAGAAAAAAATATTGAAGTATCAATTATTAATTGTTCTGATATTATTCAATCCATTTTTGCAATCTTAAATTTCAATAAATATGGAAATTATCAAGCAATTGTTAAACAAATGAATAAAGCTATTAAAAAAGTTATTTCCAATAAAATAACAATTGCTGCTAAAAATATTATTTCTTCAAAACACTTAAAAATTTCTAAAGGACAATATATTTTAGTATTTGATAAAAAGATTATTAATTCTAATAATAACTTATTAGATATTTGTAAGCAATCAATTGATTTAGTTATTAAAAAGAAAAAACATAACTGAAATGATTCTTTATACATTATTGCAAGCAATGCAATTAGTGAAGAAATTAAAGGTCAAATTAATGAATATGTTAATCATTTAGGATATGAAATCGAAATTATTGATGGTGGAGAAAATAAATATCTACTATATGTTGGTGCATAAGCATGCTTAAATATAGAATTGGAATAGATACATTAGGTTTTGAAAATGATCCAGAAATTGTTTTAAATGCTGCAATTAAATTTTTATTAAAAAATAATGATACACAACTAGTATTAATTGCTAATGAGAAGTTAATTAAAAAAATTAAGCAAGTTAATCATCCAAATATCACTTATTTTGAAGTACAACATTTTGTAAAACAAGATGATGAAGTAAGTATTATTAGAACAAGAAAAGATTTTAGTATTCAAGTTGGATGTGATTTGTTAAATGAAAATAAAATTGATGCATTAATCTCAGCATGTAATACTGCGATTTTTGTTACAACCACATTTATTAAAATTGGTACTTTACCAAATATTAATAAATTTGCTTTTTTAACAACTATTCCAACTATACAAGAAAATAAATACATTTATTTATTAGATTCAGGAGCAAATAAAACTGTAACAGCAAAAGAACTTTATCAATTTGCATATATGGCTAATATTTATGTTTCAAAAACTACAAATATTTCATCCCCAAGAATTGGATTAGTAAATGTTGGTACAGAATCTTATAAAGGTTTTAGTGAACACAAAGAAGCAAGTGAATTACTAAAAAAGAATCAAAATCTTAATTATGTTGGCTTTGTTGAAACAAGAAATATGCTAAATAATAAGGATTGTGATATTTTTGTTTGCAATGGTTATACTGGAAATATTATTTTAAAAACCTTAGAAGGCAGTATGAAAACCATTGCTAACTTTTTTAAAAATGAATATCATAAATGATTTAATGCATTTTCTTATTTAACAAATAAACATATTATTAAAAAATTAGCAAGTAGATTTGATTACAAAACTAGAGCAGGAGCTTTTTTGTTAGGTTTAAAAAAACCTGTATTAAAAGGTCATGGTTCAAGTGATGAAAAACAAATGTATTCATGCATTAAAATGATGTATGAAGCATTAGTAAATAATATTTTTGATATGATTAATAAAGAAATAACAAATAATAGTTAAACATGAGCAATTTTAATAATCACTGAACAAATAAACAAGTTTTAGAATTTGAACAATTTATTCAAAACTATAATATTGAATTAAAAAAAAATGATTTATTTTTGTTTCAACAAGCATTTATTCATCCAAGTTATGCTTATGAAAATCAACTTGATTACAATTATCAAAAACTTGAATTTTATGGTGATGCTTTAATTGAAAAAGAAATTTCTAGTTATTTATTTAACAAAAATAATTTAACTGAAGGTCAAATGACATTAGATCGTATTAAAATGGTTAATCACAATTCTTTAACTAAATTAGCAAAAGACCTTCATTTTGAAAAATTTATTTTAGTAGGAAGTAGTTATCAGTTAAATCACATTAGTGATAAAAACTATGAAGACATTTTTGAAGCATTTTGTGCTGCATTGTATTTAACTAATGGTGAAATCAAATTAAAAAATTTTTTATCTAATACAATTATCAAATACTATGAAAATAAGATGCTTGATGATAACCATGACTATAAAACCAAATTTCAAGAAATGATGCAAAGATTTGGCAAACATGAAATCAAATATATTACTACTGAAACTAATGAACAAGGAAAACACGTTTTTAATACAGAATTAAAATGTGACAATATTGTTTATGGTAATGGTGTTGGAAATAAAAAACATGATGCAGAGAATAATGCTGCAAAAAATGCATTAGAAAAATGTGCAAGTTTAAATTAATTTAATATATTCATATTAAAATTAAAAAATATTGAATATTTTAGCGAAATTGCAGGTGATTATATGATTTTTTTAAAGTGTATAGAAGCTAAAGGATTTAAATCTTATGCAGAATTTACATCTATTGTTTTAGATGAACCTTTTATTGGCATAGTTGGTCCAAATGGTTCAGGAAAAACAAATGTTGTAGATGCTATTAGATGAGTGTTGGGTGAAACTAGTTCTAAACAATTAAGAAGTGATACAAATAATGAAATCATCTTTTATGGTTCAGATATTTTTAATCCAAGTGATGAAGCATCTGTAACTTTATATTTTGATAATTCTAAAAGAATCTTAAATACAGATGAAAAAGAAATAACTGTTAAAAGAGTATTAAAAAGAAATAGTGATAGTAGTGATTATTATTTAAATGATAAGATTGCAAAAAGAAAAGATATCATTGATCTTTTTTTAGATACTGGATTATCTAAAGGTTCTTTGGGTATTATTTCACAAGGTACAGTGCAATCTTTTGTTGATGCTAAACCAGAAGAAAGAAGAAAAATTTTTGAAGAAGCTGCAGGAGTTAGCAAATATACAAAAATTAAAAATGAACGTTTAAATCAATTAGCAATTGTTCAAAAAAATTTAGAAAATCTTAACAATACTAAAAAACAATATCAATCTGAAATCAAAAAATTAGAAATTCAAGCAGCAACTGCACAAAAGTTTTTAGAAGTTAAAAATAATTTAAAAACATATGAATTATTTTCAGCCAAAAAACAATATCTTTTTTATTCTAAAAAAAATGATGAATTAAAACAAAAATTACAAGATATATCAAAAGAATTAGAAGATGAAAATGATTATTTAAATCGTAATAAAACATCATATCTTTCATTAAAAGATGAAAAAAATGAAGAAGAAGAAAAATTACAAAAATTAAATAAAGAAAGATTTAATTTACAAGAAAAGATTAATGAACTAAACATCCAAAAAGCAAATTATGAAAGTAATTTAAAACTTAAATTATCAAGTAAAGATAAGCAAGAAAAAGCAGATGCATTAGCTCAAACTTTATTAAATTTGCAAAATGAAAGCAAAATTTGAAATAGTAATATCAAAAAAGCAGATGAAGAAATAAGTAATATTACAAATAAGAAGAAAGAAATATTAAGTAATTTGCAAAAAGTGGATTCATTATTAAATGAAAAAAATGCAAATTTAAATACTTTAGTAAGTCAACAACAATTTATTGAACAAAAAATACAAAATGAATTTCAAAATGAAAATGGTGTAAAAACTTTATTACAAAATAAAGAAGTAGTTCCTGGTTTAATAAATACTTTGGGTAAATTAATTATAAATGTAGAAGAAAAATACCAATTAGCAATTGAATTAGCATTATCAAAAAATATCAATACTTTAGTAGTTAATAGTGTTGATGATGCAAAAATAGGCATTGATTTCTTAAAAAAGAACCAAGCTGGGGTTGCATCTTTTATGCCATTAAATGCAATTAAACCAAGTTTTGTTGCACAAAATTTATTATTAATTTCACAAAATTTTTCAGGATTTATTAATACTGCAGATAAGTTAGTAAATATTGATGAAAAATATTACATTGTCTTGCAATCATTAATTGGAAATGTTCTAATTGTTGATAATTTACAAAATGCTAATTTATTAGCAAAAGCAATTAATTATTCTTTAAAAATCATTTCTTTGGATGGAGATATTATTCATCGTGGAGGAATGATTGTTGGTGGAAGTATTAATAAAAAAAATAGCAATTTTAATCTAAAAGAAAAAAATGAGCAAATCATTAATGGAATTAATTTTTTAAAAGAAAAGATTCAAATTATTTTAGTTCAAAAACAAAAATTACAAGTTGAATTAGAAAAGTTAAATGAGCAAAATAATTTGCAAACAATTAATTTAGCAACTTCAAACCAAAAAATTCAAAATATTAATCAAAATATTCAACAAATTAAAAATGAATTAGCTTCTTTAGATATAACTAATACAAAAGTTGAAAATAATAAAGCAAATGAAGTTATTGAAGAATTAAGTAAATTAGAAACAATTAAAATAAATCTGTCAACTCAATTAGAATTACAAGAAAAGAAAGTTAGTGATATCAATAATAAGTTTGAATCATTAAGTGAAAATAATAATCAACAAAATCAAAAAATTTTAATATTAACTCAAAACAAAAATGATTTAGAAAAACAACTATACTTAGTAAATGATTATATTGAATCAGCTAAAAAAACTGCTAATAGTTATAATTTAACAATTGAAAATGTCATCAATTCAATTTCAGATATTGAAATAAGTAATGATGAATTGCAACAAAAGATTTTGAATTATAAAACCCAAATCCAATCTTTTGGTCCAATTAATATGCAAGCTGTAGAAGAATTAAAAAATACTCAAGAAAAATTTGATGAATTAAATAAAAATATTGAAGATATCATTCAAGCAGAAAATGATTTAAATAATGTAATTTTGAGTTTAGATAAAGAAGTTATTAAGATTTTTAAAAATAAAATCTATGAAATTAACCAAACTTTACCTTTAATTTTTTCTAAATTATTTAAAAATGGAACATGTGAAGTACAATTCACTGACCCAGATGATTTATTAAATACTGGAATTGATGTTGTAATTAAACCTTCTAAGAAACAAATTAAGAAACTAAGTGTTTTATCAGGTGGAGAAAAATCAATTATTTCATTATCAGTTTTGTTAACTATTTTAAGAACAAGTAACTTTCCACTTGTTGTTTTAGATGAAGCTGAATCTGCATTAGATCCTAAAAATACTGAATTACTTGCTAAGTTAATTAAAGAAAGTTCAAGTTTATCACAATTTCTAGTAATTACTCATAGAAAAGAAACAATGGTTGAATGTAATAAATTAATTGGTGCAAGTATGCAAAAACATGGTGTAACAAGTATGTTTAATGTTAATTTAAAAAATATTAAAATCACTGGAGAATAATTATGGGTTTGTGAGATAAACTTAAAAATGTTTTTAAAAAAAACAAAGAAAATAAAGACACTGATAATCTAAAAGAGCAAATTCAAAAAAAGAATGAAGAAAATCGGATTTGAAATCATGAAAAAGAAGTTGATTTTGATGCAAAATTAAACAAAACTTCTTCTGGGTTTAGCAAAATTATTGATGAATTACAATTAGCATATTCAAAAAACCAATTCTCAGAAAATTTCTATGATGAATTAATTGATTCTTTAGTTGGACTTGATATTGGATATACTGCTAGTGAAAAAATTGCTAATGCAGTAAGAGATGAAGTTAAAAGACAAGATATTAATGATTTTGAAACTGTTTTAGAAATTTTATTGGATAAATTAATAGTTTATTATATTCAAGATACAAATATCAACACTGATATTAATATCAGCAAGGAAAGAAAAACAAATGTTATAGTTGTTGTTGGAGCAAATGGTGTTGGTAAAACCACAACAATTGCTAAATTAACTAATTTCTATAAAGAACAAGGATATAAGATTTTATTAGTTGCTGGAGATACTTTTAGAGCAGGAGCAGTAGAACAATTAAAAGTTCATGCTAATAAAATCGGTGTAGATATTATTACACCTGATAAAGTTGGTGAAGATCCTGCAGCAGTAACTTATAAAGGAATTAAAAAAGGATATGAAGAAAATTATTCTTTAATCATTTGTGATACTAGTGGAAGATTACAAAATAAAGTTAATTTGATGAATGAATTATCAAAGATTATTAAACAAATTAAAAAATTTGATGAAACTGCACCACATGAAATCTTATTAGTGTTAGATGCAACAGTTGGTCAAAGTGGATTAGCACAAGCAAAAGCATTTAATGAAGCAGCAAATGTTAGTGGAATTGTTTTAGTTAAAATGGATTCTTCATCAAAAGGGGGAATTGTTTTAGCAATTAAAGATCAATTCAATATTCCAGTAAAACTAATTGGATATGGTGAAACTTTACAAGATATTGCAGAATTCAATTTAGAAGAATATATTAAAAATTTAATTAAAAATATTAAAATTGATAATACTTCAAATATACAAAACAAATAATAATGAAAAAAATTCTTATAGTTGATATTGAAAATACAATTTGCAAAACTTACAATTATCACATTAAAGCCTTAGAAAAATTTTCTAAGAATTTTAATAATGTAAAGATTGATTTTAATGCTATAAGAAAGACAAAATTTGATAATTTTTATAAACTATATAATCATGTTTTTCATCAAGTTTCATTTCTAAAAAGATTTTGAGTATATATTAAATATCATAAGCAATGAAAACTACAAATTCTTAATCATTATAATGAAACTTTTAAAGACAATAATAATGTTTTTTTAATGCAAGAATTAAAAGATATTAATAACTTGAAAAGTTATTTTGTTTTATTTATTTATTGAAATAAGAGCACAAAGAAATTTATGCTTACATCAGTTTTTAAAAAGAACTATCAAATAAATATTAATCATGACAATTTATATAAATGACCTTTTTTACAAGAATCTTACAGACCACATAAACTAATAAAAGATCTTGCTAAAAAAGATTTTGCAATAGAAAATACTTATTTTTTAAGTAATGATATAAGTTTATTAAGATTTATGCATGCTTTAGGTGCAAAAACAATTACAGTTAATGCAAAACCAGAATCATTAGAAAGTTATATTGCTGATACAAATATTAATGATTTGCTAACAGATAATTTATTGCAAGTTTTAAACAAATTGAATTAGAAATTTATCTCATTAATTTCAAAAAAATTCAAGTTATAAATTTGCTAAAATTTAAACATATTTTATAAATGCAACAATTTAATAAAAAAGTACAAAATAAAAAGTTAACAACTGCAGAAGTATATGGTGGCTTACCAGTTTGAAAAGTAATGTCTAGAGTTGGTTTGCCTGCTTTATTAACAAGTTTTATGACTGCTTTATTTACTTTTGTAGATTTATTATTATTAGTTAATTTAATGCCTTTAACACAACAATTTGATTTTTATCATCTATTTTTATTCCATGAAAATATTTTTAACAATTTAATCAATAATATTCAAGATAAAACTATAAAACATTTGATATTAACTAATAATAATGTTTATGAAAATTTTATTAACTACATAGCAAACACTAATAATTTGCATTTTTATGATACAGCAAGTACTGTAAGAATTGCTAGTTCATTAATTTCTCCTTTAACTTTTTTAATTACTGCAATTACTGGATTATTACTTCCTGGTGGAAATGTTTTATTTTCAAAAGCCTTAAGTGTTAAGAATTATTTAAAACTTACAAAAGTATGACAAAATGAATTTTATAGTGCTCTAATCATTACATTCTTAGGAATGATTTTAATTTACATTTTAAATTACACTATGATTGAATCCATGGTTAATGGTTCAATTAATACAAATATTAATCCTAATAGTATTGTTAATAAGTTAAATGGTAATTATTGTTTTGTTATTAAAAATAATGAAGTTTATTTTTTAATTAAGAACAATAATCAATATGTTAATTTCAAAAATTTTGAAAGTATATTAAATACTAAAATACAAACCTTTAATATTAAAAATAATAATCAAATAGTTGCTTCAACATTTGTGCATTATTATTTAGTTGTTAAACAATATTCAGTAAAATGAGCACAAGATTTTGTAGCAATAATTACTGCAGGATTATGAATTTCATCAATTGTAAGATTAAATGTAAATATTATTAGATCACATGGAAGAACTTTATTAATTACTTTAATCATGGTTTGTGACACCATTTTAAATATCATTTTGGATTATATTTTAATTTATTATGCACAAATTGGTATGGATGGAGCTGCTGTTGCTACTTTAATTTCTTGATGTGTTGCTTTAATTCCTTTAATAACATACTTTAATATTTTAAGAAAAGAAGGATTAATTAAAATTTCTTATAAACAATTAATGTTTCATAAAGTAATGTTTAATAAGAAAATTATTAATCAAATGTTATTAATTTCTGTATCTTATTTAGTTTCAATTATTGGATATATGATTGTAAGAGTTTTATTAATTAATCAAATTTCTTATGTTACAGAAGTACTTTATCCAAATTTAGGAGATTTATATTTCATTTCTATTACAGGTGCTATTTATCCAATTATGAATTTATTTCAAAATACAATTAGTGGATTTATGACTGCTGGAACAAGTATTGTTGCTTATAATTATGGGACAAAAAGATATGATCGATTAAAAATTATTGTCTTTGAAATTTCATTATTTATTATTGTAATTGGATCAAGTATTTTAGGATTATTTGGATTTTGTTCTCCAATTAGTGATTGAATTTTAGGATTATTTAATGTTCATTATGCAATAGGAAATAATTCACTTGCTTATTTGTATGAATGTAGTAGAAAATTCTTATGAATTAGTTTAATGATTTTGCCATTCCAAGGATTGGGTAATTCTGCATTCATGTTATTTAGAACAAGTAAAAAATATTTTGCAGCAACTTTTGTTGGAATTTTAAGATCAATGCTAGTTATTATTCCTTACTTATATATCTTTAGTACTATAGCATCTCACAGTATTATTCATATTGATAATATAGATCTAGCAAAAAATAATCCTTTATATAATCCAAACATTTGATTATTATTATGAACTCAATCAGCAGCAACAATTACTACAAATTTAATTACTTTATTATGAGTGGTATTTTATTTATATAAAGGGATTTATAAAGAAAATATTAAATTTAAGAATACTAAAATTAGTCTTTATTTTCAAAAAAGATATTTAATGAAAATTTTAAATGAAACTAAATTAAAATAACTTTAATTTTAAAAAATATAATGCAACAATTTTCAAACAAAAAACATAAATTAACAGCAGCAGATGTATATGGCAAACTTCCTGTTTACAAAACAATGCTAAGAGTAGCATTGCCTGCTTTTTTAATGTCATATTCATCAGCTTTATTTGTTTTAATTAATTATTATTTATTAATAAGATTTATGCCAATTACAAATGGTTATAGTTTTATAAATTTATTTTTAAAACACGATAATGTCTTTAATGCTTTATTAAATAACATTAATAATCCTAGTATTCATCATTTGCTTTTTGATAACTATTTGAATTACAAGAATTTTTTAAAGTATATTTGTTTACAAAATCAGTTACATTTTTATAATACTGCAGATACTATAAGAATTGCAGTATCATTAATTTCACCAATTGCTTTTTTAATTTCTGCTGTACCAATATTATTATTACCTGGATCGAATGTATTATTTACTGATGCAATTAGTAATAGAAATAGACTAAAAGAAATTAAAGTTTGACAAAATGAATTTTACACTTCATTATTAATCACAATTTGTGGAATGGTTTTAATTGTGATTTTAAATTATGCAATGATTCCAGGGATGATTAAAGATTCTTTAAATGAAAATATTACACCAAATTTAATTCACAATATTAATAATGATGAATATTATTTTGTAAATGAAAATAATACCTTAATTTTCTTAAAATATGAAAATAATAAATATTACAATGTTTTTACAAATGAAGTTATAGCATTAAAAGAAATTCATCATTTTAGTATTGAAAATAATAATGTAATCTTAGCAAAAGTTTTTAGTAATTATTATCATCAAGTTGGTAATTATGGAATTAAATGAGCACAAAATTACATCATCATTATGACTTGTTTTTTATGAATTACTAATATTTTATATACAAACATAAACTTAATAAGAAACTATGGAAGAACTGAAATCATTGCAATAGTATTATTTATTGCAATTTTAATAAATATTTTATTAGATTATATTTTTGTATATTTTGCAGATGCTGGATTAAACAGTTCTGCAATTGCTACAGTAATTGCTTATTCTTTATCATTAATTCCTTTAGTTATATATGCAAAATATTTATATAAAAAGGGGATTATTTGAGTTAATTATTGAAATTTAAAATGAAATCTTGTAATGTGAGAAACTGAACTTATTAAAGAAATGTTTTTAATATGTTTATCATCAATTGTGAAATATTTGTGTTACATGATTATTCAAGTTTTGTTAATTAATCAAATTGCTTTTGTAACTGGTCAATTATTTCCTACTTTAGGTAGTTTATATTTTATTTCTATTATGGGAGCAGTTTTACCAATCATGAATTTCTTTTATAATCCAGTTTCTGGATTCATGGCAACAGGAACTAGTTTAATTGGATATAACTATGGTATTAAAGCATATGCAAGAATCAGAAAAATTGTTTTTGAATCTAGTTTATTCTTTGTTGTTTATGGTTTTTTAGTTTTAGGGGTTGTTGGTTTTGTTACTCCAGTTAGTGATTTTTTCTTAAATATTTTTGGAATACAACATGAAAAAAATGGTACTGGTAAAATTGTTTATGAATCAAGCAGAAAATTCTTATGAATTAGTTTAACAATTGTACCAATTAGAGGAATTGGAAATAATGGATATATGTTAACTAGAACAACTAAAAGATATATATCTGCCATTATGGTTGCTTTAATTAGATCTTTATTTATTATTGTGCCATTTTTATATATTTTTAGTGCAGTTGCTCAAAAAGAACTAATTCATATTTCTGATCTAGAATTAGCTAAAACAAATCCAATTTATAACCCAAATATTTGATTATTACTATGAACTCAAAGTTCATCAGTAATTGCAGGAAACTTAATTGTTATTATTTGAGTAATATACTTTGTATATATTGAAATTCATCATGAAAAAACACCATTTAAAAATTGAAAAATTAATAAATGAATACAATCTAAATATCAAAATAAAATCTTAGATGAAGATAAATTAGTAATTAGGAAAATTTAATATGAATAAAAAATATATTATTGATAATCATACTCACTTAAATTTAGAACCACTTTATGATAATTGACAAGAACTAGCAGAAATTTGCAAGCAAAAAAAGATGTTTTTAAATCTTGTTTCTACTGAACCTGAAAATACTAAAAAAGCAATAGAAATTGCAAGAAAAACAAACATTGCAAAAGTATTAATGGCAATTCATCCTACTGATATTGATAAATATGAAATCAATGAAGTTGAAGAACAGTTTGATCAATTTTATGAAGAAAACAAAGATCTAATTATTGGGATTGGCGAATGTGGTTTAGATAAAAAACATCCAGAAGAATATCCTGATTTTGAAAAACAAGTTAAATGATTAAAATGACATGCAAAATATGCTAATAAACTAAATTTACCAATCATGCTTCATATTAGAATGGCATATAAAGATTTAATAGAAAGATGAGATGAATTTAATTTTCAAACTCAAGTTATTATTCATTGTTTTTGTGGAACCAAAGAAGAAGCACAAGCTTTATTAGACAAAGGATGTTATATTTCTTTTGCAGGAGTTGTTACACACAAAAAAGCTGCACTAGAATTTGCAAATGAATCAATTAAAACTGTTCCTTTAAATCGCATTTTTGTAGAAACTGATGCTCCTTTTTTAACTCCAGCAGAATACAGAAAAAAGACCAATATTAATCTTCCTTTTTATATTTTTGAAACTTATGATTATATTTGCAATCTTAAAAATATCAGCTTTGATGAATTAGTTGATGCTGTAAATGAAAATTATAAAAAGGCTTATAATTTAAAAGAATTTGGTTACTAGTTTAAAAACTATATAATATTTCATTAAAAAGATAATTGGAGTAAACTTTATGGATGAAAATCAAGAATTTGATGAAAAAATAGAAAATATAAATTATTATAGTGGAGCATTAGTTGATTATTTTGATTATTATTTTCAAATTGAAAGAAATCTTATAAACAAAGAAGATATTTGATGTGGTGATGTTCGTGTTACACATTCTACTTGTAGAAACTACACAAATTTAATACTTTTAATTAAGTATCTAGAAATTCCAGAATTACAATGTCTCGAAGATGTTCTAATAAATAAACTATGTGATTTTGAAAATGAATTAAATAAAGCTTTAGGAAAAAGAAAAGTAGATGAAGCCGTTAAAATCTGTGCAAATACTGAACAAAGAGAGGCATTGTATCTTTTATATTGCTTTTATATAACATTAAGTGATGAAACTTTTAATAATGATTATTTGCAATATTTAGAAAATAAAGAAGATTTAATTAGTACTAAAGGAATGTTAAAAAGATTTTTGAATGATTCTAGATTAGAACAAATTTCAGATTTGCTTCAAGAAGATGAAGGAACTGAAGAATAATTTGGGAGTGTTTCATAATTGGAGGATACCTAATTTTCATAATTAAAGGGAGACTTTCAAATTCGTTGGAAACGTCTTAATGACAACTAATAAAATCTTAACAAAAAATTAAAAAATCATAAAATTATTTTTATTGCATAATAAAAAGATTTAAGAAAAAAATTTCTTAATTATTTTTTTAAATTTAA
>JAGBPV010000090.1 GCA_017633195.1 bacterium | reverse complement strand
TTGCAGATTATATTTATTACTACAACAATGTACGGATTCAAAAAAAATTGAGCTGGATGACACCAGTTCAATATAAAAGTCAATCATAATAAAAAAACATGAAATTTGAACTTTTGTCTAAATTTCATGTCCAAGTTTATTTCTTAGTAATCTGATAAATTTTATTTTTATATATAAAAAAATAATTGTGTTAAATTTAATGAAATTATATATAATGTAATGTTCTGGATAAAACAGAACAGAATGGAGATTTATGAAGTCAAACACAAAAGACAAAAAAATCATTGAAGGTTTGAGTAGACATTTATTCCATGTTAAAGAACTAGGAACATTCTACTTATTCTTAGCACAACAAGCGCAAAAAATGGGCATGCTAAACTTCTCTGATTACATTAAAGATTTATCTGATGATAAATCAAGTACTCATAAAAACTTAATTTATGGATACTTAAACAAGCTTGATATTTTATTAGATCCTAAAGTAGAAAAAGATGAAAAAATGCCATTAATTACTTTAGACTCACCACAAGCTATTATTGACACTTTATATGAAACAGAAGAAAATGATCGTGCAAGAGTTGAAGAATTTGCAGATCTATGTTTTGATTTAAAAGATCATGAAACATATTCTTTTTGAAAATGATTCATTGATGATGCATTAAAAGATTTAGATGAAGTTAGAAACATTAAAGATGCATTTGAAACTTCAAAAGATCTATTATTAATTGATATGAGAATCAAGAAATTAATGGATTCTGATGAAAAAGATGAATCTGAATGCGAATAATTTAAGTCAATAGATAATTATCATAATAAATTAATAATAAAATAAGGGTTTAAAAGCACAATATAACCCTTATTTTTGTTTATTAAAATAAAAAGTGACAAGAAGAAATTGTCACTTTTTTGAGTATTATTAGAACTGCATAAATGAAGAGAATGCAGTTTGTGAATGAGTAAGCAAATAAATAAAAAAGAAAATAAAAACAGATTTTTAGATTAAAGACAAGGAAATCTAAAAAAGAATATATAAAGAAAGGAGGATATATATAAAAAAACTTAAGAAAATAAGAAAATATAAAAAAATTTAAAAAAGAGATTTTCTACTCATTCACATTATTATTATATAAAAAGATTTTTTATTTATAAAAAAAATATTGCTTTTGCAATATTTCCTGAATTGCAAGTTCAAGTGCAACACTTGTATTTCGAAAAAATTATACAAGAATAGTAGAATTTTTACTCCTATTTTTTTATTTCATCAAAAATTTGATTGCTTGATTTTCAATTAAATATTTCACGTGGCATGTTGTTAATTCTTTCTTGCAAGTTGTAAATATCTTCATCAGTAATTTCATTAAAATTTGTTTTCTTTTTGTACATCCTTCTGACTAACCCATTTAGGTTTTCATTGGAACCACGTTGATATGATGCATATTGTTCACAAAAATACACTTTGCATTTAACTCAATAAGCTAGCAGTCCAATCTTTTGAAATTCAATTCCATTGTCAACAGTAATGGTGTTCACATGAAGATGATTTTCATCAATGATGCTCTTAATGATGGAATTGATTTTCATTGGATTCTTGCTCTTCACTCGCTTAATAAAAAGCTTTCTGCTTTTGCGTTCGCTAAATGTTAGCAAATTATCATACCCAGTTGATTGACGGCCAATGATTAAATCGACTTCATAATCCCCATATTCTCGCCTTAAATCCACGGATTTGGGACGAGTCCATATTGGAAGAACTAATTTATCCTTGAATTTAGAAAAAATACCAATTTTTCGCTTTGGACCATTTTTCTTAAATCGTCTTAATCGATCACAAGGTTTAATAACCCATTTAAAGTTGTTGATTAAATTGAACACTTGACGAAGAGAAGGCATCGTAATATTTGGATATTCAACTTGGATCCTATGATATGTGGCATTTACACCATGATATCGTTTATCGTAATATCGCAAAAATAACTTTGAAAAATCCTTGTATTTTAAGTTGTGAAAAAAGTATTTATTCCGATGACGTCAAAATGCTTTCTTGCTAGCAATTTCTGCATTGTAAAAATGATCAAAAGTATTTCTTTTTAATTCCCGTGAAATTGTTGATTTACTGCGATTTATTTTTTTTGCAATTTCACTGATAGGTAAATTTTCATAATTGAAGAAATGTTGAATTAAATTTCTTTCACTCAGGCTTAAATGTGTATATTCCATGGTCAATTAACTTTAACACTTTTTTTGTATAAAAAAAGTGCAATAACTCCTTTTGTAGTCGTTGCACTTGAAATTGCATTTAGGGAAATATTGCTTTTGCAATATTTTTCCTTTTTTTATTATTTAACTAATGTTAAAATAGCCATTTGAGTATTATCACCACGTCTATGATCTAATTTTAATACTCTTGTGTATCCACCATGTCTGTTTGCAAATTCTTTTGCATAATCATTAAATAGTTTACTAATTAATTCATATTTATTAAATTTAGAAGTATTTAATAAAATACTAGCAGCTCTTCTTCTGTTAGCTAAAGTATCTTTTTTTCCAAGAGTAATTATTCTATCAACATGTCTTTGAGTTTCTTTTGCTTTTGTTAAAGTTGTTTCAATTTTTCCATAAGCTAAAACATCAGAAACTTGTTGTCTAATAACCATTTGTCTTCATGCACTAGTCTTTCCAGGTTTGTTAATATATGACATAAATTAATATTTACCTTTCTTAGTTATTTCTTGGAAATAAATCATGGTCAGCTAATTTTTGTAAAATTTCACGTAATGATTTCTTTCCTAAATTATGGATGTGTTCAATTTCATCTTTAGTTTTAGAAATTAATTCTTGAACAGTTTGAATTCCAGCATGTTTTAAAGCATTGTAACTTCTTACACTTAAATCTAAATCTTCAATTGGAGATGAAAGTTCTTTAGCTGTTTCTTCTTCTTTTTTAGCTTTCATAACTTCCATTTCTTTATATTTGTTATTCAAATCAATTAAAGGTTCAAAGTGATTATTTAAAATTTTAGCAGCAATTGCAATTGCATCAATTGCAGTAATTGTTCCATTAGTAGTTACAGTTAAACTTAAAACATCACTCATTGTATTTTTTGAAGCCTTATATTCATCAACATGAAATGCAACATTTAGAATTGGTGTGAATTGAGAGTCAATTGAAACAATTGATAAAGAATTAATTTTTTCCTTATTTTCTTTAAAGGTTCTAAATCCTCTACCACTAGTTGCATAAATTTCCATTTGAAAATTAATATCTTTTGTAATTTCACACACAACTAAATCAGGATTAGAAATTCTAAAACCAGAAGGTAATTCAATATCATTAGCTTTAATAATTCCAGGACCTTTAAAATCGATTTTTAATGTTGGTCAGTTTTCAATCTTAGTATTGTCTAATTCTTCTTGTGGAAAAACTAAATCATCAATACTTATTGCTAATCTTTTTAAGTTAAGAATGATTTCAGTTACATCTTCCTTAACTCCTTCAATTGCTTTAAATTCATCAGTAACTCCAGGAATTTTAATAGCAAATACTGCTGCTCCTGGAATATTACTTAATAAAACTCTTCTTAATGCATTACCTAATGTAATTCCAAAACCTGTTTCTAAAGGTTTAATAACTACATGAGCACTTTGATCAGTAGAATCAGGACTAAATTCAATATTGTATTTAATAAATTTTTGCATATTTTTTAATCCTTTATATTATTATCTAGGTTTCTTTGGAGGTCTACATCCATTGTGTGGAATTGGTGTTACATCATCAATTGATGTAATCTTTAATCCACCAGTTTCTAAACTTCTAATAGCTGTTTCTTTACCTCTACCAGTACCATTTACAGCTACATCTACACTTCTTAATCCTAAATCATATGCTTTTTTTGCAGCAGTTTCACTTGCAATACCAGCAGCATATGGAGTACTTTTCTTTGTACCTTTATATCCAATTGCACCTGATGATGATCAACTAATAGCATTACCATTTGGATCTGTAATAGTAACAATAGTATTGTTGATAGATGAGTGAATATATGCTTTTCCAGAAGTGAAGGATATTTTTTTCTTCTTTGCCATTTTTGCTTTCTACCCCTATTAGTTCTTTGATTCAATCTTTTTGTTAGCAACTGTTTTTCTAGGACCTTTTCTAGTTCTTGCATTAGTTCTAGTTCTTTGACCTCTTACAGGTAAATTTCTTCTGTGTCTAATACCTCTGTAAGAACCAATTTCCATTTCATTCTTAATTGCTAAACTTACTTTCTTTCTAAGATCACCTTCAATTAATAAATTTTCATCACTTTTTAATTTATCAATTGCACTTCTTATATCACCTAATTCTTTATCACTTAATTCTTCAACTTTTTTATTAGGATCAATTTTTGCGATCTCACAAATTTTATTAGCAGTTGTATTACCAATTCCATAAATAGCTGTTAATGAAATTCTTAAAGCTTTACGGTTTGGAATGTCAACACCTAAAATACGAGCCATATTCTTTGTTCTCCTAAAATCTTATTATCCTTGACGTTGTTTGTGTTTCTTAGTTTTGCAAATTACACGCACAACACCATCTCTTTTAATTACTTTACAATCTTTGCAGATTGGCTTAACTGATGCTCTAACTTTCATAGCATTCCTTTCGTATAATTATTTTCTACGGTATAAAATTCTTCCACGTGTTAAGTCATATTCACTTAACTCAACATCAACAGTATCACCAAGTAAAATTCGAATATGATGTATGCGCATTTTACCTGATACGTGTGCTAGAACAGTTTGTTTAGTTTGCAATTCAGTATTATTAATTTTGGTTAATTCGACCTTAAACTTATCACCAGAAATGATTTCTTTAATAATACCTTCAGCAATTATCTTTCCTGTATTTTCCAAACTTACCTCCTAATATAAATAATAAATTATAGCACAATAAATAGTATAAGTAATCTTTAAATAACTAATATACTATTTATTTAGATTTATTAAAAAGAATTAGTTTAAGATTTTATATCCATCATCAGTAACTAAAATCATATCTTCACAATGAGCAGTTTCATGATGATTAATAGCAATTACATCTCAATCATTTTTCATATAATATTCTTTACTTTTTGCAAGAATCATTGGTTCAATACATATAACCATATTTTTCTTTAATTTAACACCAGTTTTAGCTTTACCATAATTGTTAATGATTGGATCTTCATGCAATTTATTACCACAACCATGTCCACTAAAACCTTCTAGTAAATAATATCCTTTGCTTTTAATATAAGTTTCAATTGCATTACCAATATCACCAGTATAATTTCCTGGTTTAACTTGTTCTATACCTAATCTTAAACTTTCTTCACACACTTTAGCAATTTCAACTTGTTCTTTAGAGCATTTTGGCATTAAATATATAAAAGCTGCATCACAAATATGATTGTTATAAGTTACACCAATATCAAATGTTACTTTATCTTCATCTTTTAAAACATAATCATTAGGAATTCCATGAATAATAGTATCATTTACTGAAATACATACATGTTTAGGAAATCCATACATTCCTAAAAAAGTACTTGTTCCACCTTGTTTAATAATAAATTTATCAATTAATTCATCAAGTTCGTTTAATGATCTATATGGATTTTTACTTAATAAGTCTAAAATATATACTTTAGTTTTTCTTCAAATTAATCCTGCTTCTTTAATATCTTTTAAATCATTTTCAGATTTAATAATAATCATTTTTTATTCCTTAACTGTATTTAAGATTAATTTTTTTCATTCTTCTAATGGTAATGTTCCATCTAATTCAACTAATAAATTTTTAGACTTATAATATTGAACTAATGGATCTATTTCTTTGTAATAAGTAAGTAGTCTATCTTTAATAACTTCTTTATTATCATCTTTTCTTTGAATTAAAGCAGCATGACAATAATCACATTCATCTTTATTTTTTGGTTGAAATTCTTTAATAACAAGGTTATAGATTTTTCCACATGAACCACAAATTCTTCTATTTTGAATTCTTTCTTGTATAACTTCATCAGGAACTTTAATAAATAATACTTTATTTATTTTGATTAAATCATTTAAATACAAAGCTTGCATAATAGTTCTTGGATAACCATCAAAAATAATACCTTGATATTTTTTAAGATCTAAATTATCTAAAGTTTCTTTTAAAATTTTGTTTACAACATTATCATTAACTAATTTACCATCTTTTAATAATTTACTTACTTCTTTAGCTAATAAAGTATCTTTTTTACTAATTGCTCTTAAAGCATCTCCAGTTGATAAATGATAATAGTTTTTTTGTTGAACTAATAATTCACTTACTGAACCTTTACCAGCTCCAGGAGCACCTAACAAAATTATATTCATGAATAATATCTCCTATTTCATTATCAAAGTCATTTGGAATTATCATTCTTCTTATCTTCAGTTATGATGGTAGTATCTGGTTGAAAAACTGAAGTTTGAAGTTCAATACTTTTTCTAACTTTATTGTAATTAATACTTGTTGCAGCAGATTTAATTGATAATCAAGTTTGTAAACATACAGCAACAATAATAATCATTCCTGTTCCACCTAATGCTGAATCATTAAATGGCAATCCAATTGCTTTACCAACAAAATATGGAATAGATGCAATAATTGCTAAGAATGGAGCACCAATACAATTTACTCTTAATAAAATTCGAGAAATATATTTTTCAGTTTCTTCTCCAGCTCTTACACCCAAAATAAATTTTCCTGATTTTTTAAAGTTTTGTGCTTGACGTTCAGGATTGATTTGAACATAAGAATAAAAAAATGTAAAGATAATAGTTAAAACTAAATAAATGCAAATTCCACTTCATGATTCTAAAGTAAAATAATTTTGAATCAATTCATATTGTGAACTTTTAGTGTCATAAAAAATTTGTACAGTGCTTGGAATACTCATCAAACTTGCAGCAAAAATAACAGGAATAACTCCAGCAGAATTTACTTTAATTGGTAAATAGTGAACCTTATTTTCTTCACTTACCATTCCTTGTCCAATTTGTTGTACGGGGATTTTTCTTACAGATTCATTCATAAAAGTAATCACAATTATGATTATGAAGAAGAATATTACATAAAGAATGAAACTAATTTGTCTTGTAAAGTATTGTGCAGTTGATCCAGAACTTAAATGAGTTAAAACTTCTTGTGCTAATTGAAAATCACTAATTAAAGAACCAATAATACCACTAGCAATAATTAGAGTAATTCCATTACCAACACCTCTTTTAGTAATTACATCTCCTAAAAAGATAGAAGCATAACATCCACCAACCAATAAGAAAATATAAAATGCTCATTGAGATTGTGATAATGGATTTCCATTATTAAATTCAATTACAGTATGTAATTTACTTGTTGTTAATAATGCAATAACTGCATAAGCTTGTAAAAAAGCAAATGGCAAAGTAACAATTCTTGTTCAAATTTCATATTTCCGTTTTCCCACTTCTCCACTTTTTAGCATTTCTGCAACAGGTTTAACTAAATCTGTTGATAATAACTGCATAATAATTTGTGCAGTAATGTATGGAGAAACTCCTAAAGCAAAGAAAGAAACTCTTGATAATCCTCCACCTCCAAGAAGGTTCATTAAGGATAATAAGTTGTTATTTGTTGTTGCAGTTTGTTGTGAATTTGATAAAAAATTAACTCCAGGCAAAGCAACTAAAGCACCAACTCTAAAAATTACTAGAATAGCAATTGTTATAAGAATTGAAATAATTACTTTTTTATTAGTAAATAATTTAAAAAAATCTTTAATTTTTTTCGAATTAGTGAAGTTAATTAAATTTTCTTTTTGATTTTTTATTTTATTTTTTTTCATTGAAAGAACTTATTTATTTTACAAACAAAAACTAATTTTGTAATTTTTGTTAGTTTTATTTAACAAGTTTCTTTGGTGATGTTTTAACTTGTTTTTTTGATAGTTCAATAATTGTTACAGTTCCACCAGCTTGTTCAATTTGTTCTTTTGCTTGTTTGGAAATAAAATTACATGTTACATTTAATTTAGTTTGCAATTTGTCATTACCAATAACTTTAAATGATCTAGCACTTTTTGGTAAAAATCTATATTCTTTTAAAGTTTGTAAATTAATATCTTTTAATTCAGGAATAATAACTAATTCTTTTAAATTAATTTCATGATAATCTTTTTTATTTTGATTTACAAAACCTACTTTTGGTAATCTACGATAAATTGGAGTTTGTCCGCCTTCAAATCCTGGTCTTGTATTACCTGATTTTCTTTGGTGTTGACCATTATTACCTCTTGTTGAAGTTCCACCAATTCCAGAACCTTTTCCTCTTCCATAAGTCTTAGTTTTGTGACCACGAGATTTATATGCATATTTTAATGTATTTAATTCCATGTTCTTTCTCCTTGATATTAATGAAATAATTTACTTACTGGAATATCTCTTGCATTAGCAACATCTTTTAATGTTTTTTGCATTAATAAACCATTAATGGTTGCACGAACCATGTTGATTGAAGAATTTGTTCCTTTATTTTTTGAATAAATATCACTATATCCAGCTAATTCAATAACAGCACGAATTGGACCACCAGCAATAATACCAGTACCTTCTGGTGCAGGTTTTAATAAAACTTCACCACTAGAACTGTGTCCAGTTACTTCATGGTATAAACTTCCTGCTCTAGTCATTTTTACTTTAATTAAGTTATTTTGTGCTTTTTTAATTGCTTTTTTTAGTGCATCTGGAACTTCATTAGCTTTTGCTAAACCATATCCAACTGTTCCTTTTTTATCTCCAATTACTACTAATGCACTAAATCTTAGTCTTCTTCCACCTTTTGTAGTTTTAGAAATTCTTTTAATTTCAATTACTTTTTCTACTAAAGATGTAGTTTCTTTTCTTGGATTTCTAAACTTAACCTTTGGTTTAAATTCTTTTTTAACCTTGTTTTCACTATTGTTTTCAGTTTCAACTGTTTTAGAATCTTTGTTGGTGTTATTATCTTTTTTTACAAAAGGTTTTTTATTTTTGTCAAAAGGATGTTTTTGTTGATTATTGTTGTGGTTTTCTTGTTTGTTAAATTTATTAAAATTATTTGTATGTTCTTTTTTTGCTACAAAACTCTTATTAAATTCTTTATTAGGTGTATTTGATGGTGTGCTTACTTCTTTATTTTCTGCCATAATATATTGCTCCTTATTTAATTAAAATTTAAGTCCATTTTCTCTACAAGCATCAGCTAATACTTGAATTAAACCATGGTAAACAAAACCATTTCTATTAAATCTAACTTCTTTAATATTATTAGCAAGTGCTTTTTTAGCAAATTCAGTACCAATTTGTTTTGCTGCTTCTTTATTCTTCTTTGGTAATTTTAAGGTTAATGTAGATACACTAAATAAAGTAACTCCTTTACTTAAGTCTACTAATTGTGCATAAAGGTGTTTATCAGTTTTATTTACAATAATTTCAAAGTTAATAGGTTGTTGGTCAAAAATTACTTTATTTCTAATTCTTTTACTTCTAATTTTTCTTTGATTATTTCTACTTATATTAATATGTTTCATATATTAAACTCCTTTAAAATTATTTACCTTTTGAACCTTCAGCAGTTTTACCAACTTTTCTTTGAATAATTTCATCAGCATACATCACACCTTTTCCTTTATAAGGTTCAGGAGGTCTTTTTGATCTTACTTCTGCAGCAAATTGTCCAACTTCTTCTTTATCAAAACCACTAATTGTTAATTCAGTTGGAATTTTTGCTTCAACTTTAATTCCTTGTGGAATTTGCATAATTACTGGTTTACTATATCCTAAGTTAAGGGTTAATTTATCACCAGCAACACTAGCTTTGTATCCAACTCCAACAATTTTTAGTTGTTTCATACATCCTTTTGTTAAACCAAGAATAGCATTATGTACTAATGCGTTAATAGTACCATGCATCATTTGTGTTTGTTTTAATTCATCTTTTGCAAAAACACTAAATTTATTATCATTAATTTTAATTTCAAAATGTTCTTTAGGTGCATGAACTTTTAGTGAATCTTTTGCATTTTTGATAAGAATAGTATCATTGTCATAACTAATACTTAATCCACTTGGAATTTCTAATATTCTTTTACCAATTCTTGACATCTTTATTCTCCTATTTACTTATCAAACATAAGCAAGAATTTCTCCACCAACTTTTGCTTTTCTTGCTTGCTTATCTGTCATTACACCTAAACTTGTTGAAACAATAGTTGTTCCTAAACCATTTAAAACTTTTGGAATTTTTTTGTATTCACTATAAACTCTTAATCCTGGTTTTGAGATTTGTCTCATATTTTCAATAGAAGAAATATTATTCTTATATTTTAAAGTAATCTTTATTTCTCCTTTTTTGTGTTCATCATCAAATTTAATTTCAAAATCCGTGATGTAACCTTCATCTTTAAGCACTTGAAGAATATCTTTTTTTAAATTAGAATAATCTAAAAGTACTTCAGGTTTTTTGGCACTAGTTGCTGTTTTGATTTTAGTAATTAATTCAGCTACTGGATCATTTGTCATATACTATATACTCCTATCTTATTCTTTCTTATCATGAAGCTTTTTTAACACCAGGAATTGCACCTTTGTGTGCTAGGTCTCTAAAACATAATCTGCATAAACCATATTTTCTAATAACAGCATGTGGTCTTCCACATCTTACACATCTTGTATATGCTCTAGTTTTATATTTAGGAACACGTTGTGCTTTTACAATTAAGGATTTCTTAGCCATTATTCTTCTCCTTTAATTTTTACTAGTGGTAATCCAACTTCTCTTAACAATTTTCTTGCTTGTTCGTCACTATCTACACTTGTTATAATTGAAACATCAAATCCACGAATCTTTTTTACATCATCATAATTAATTTCTGGAAAGATAATTTGTTCTTGAATTCCTAATGTGTAATTACCATGATGATCAAAACCTCTATTTGCTAAACCTTTAAAGTCTCTTACTCTTGGCAACGCAACATTAATTAATCTTTCTAAGAAAGCTCACATTTTATCACCACGTAATGTAACTTTTGCACCAATTTCTTGACCTTGACGAAGTTTGAAAGTTGCAATTGATTTTTTTGCTTTAGTTTTAACTGGTTTTTGTCCAGCAATTAATTCAAGTTCATGAAAACCAAGTTCTAATAATTTGCTATCACTTGTAGCATCACCAATTCCCATATTTAAAACAATCTTTTCAATTTTAGGAACTTGCATTACTGATTTAAAGGAGAAAGTTTTCATTAATTTTGGAACAATATCTTTTTGATATCTTTGTTTTAATTCATTCATTTTTATATTCCTCCTTATTTCTTTTTAAAGATAATTTCATTACCAGATTTTCTAGCAACTCTAATTTTCTTGTTTTGTTTATTTAATGTATATTTTACTTTAGTTGGAGTATTATGATTTTTTTCATCTAATACTGCAACATTTGATACATCAATTGGCAAATTAACTTGAACAATCTTGCTTTCTGAAACTTTTTGACTTCTTTTTTGGTGTTTTTTAGCAAGATTTACATTTTCAACTGTTACAGTGTTTTCTTTATGATTAACAGCAATAACTGCACCATCAACACCTTTATATTTACCTGAGATAACACGAACCTTATCACCTAATCTAATTCTTTTCATAAATTACTTTTCTCCTTATAATACTTCTTCAGCTAGAGAAGTAATTTTATTAAAGCCCTTATCTCTTAATTCTCTGGTAACAGGTCCAAAAATTCTTGTACCTCTTGGACTTTTATCTTCTTTGATAATTACACAAGCGTTTTCATCAAACTTAATAGAATTACCTGATTTTCTATAAATTGGTTTTTTGGTTCTTACAATAACAGCTTTTAAAACTTGGTGTTTACTTACTCCAGAATTTGGAATTGCTTTTTTTACTGAAACTTCTACAATATCCCCAATATGAGCATAGTGATGTCTAGTACCACCAAGAATTTTAAAAACTTGAACAATTTGAGCACCTGTATTATCAGCTACTACTAATCTTGACATGAATGAGATCATATTCTTTTTTCCTTTCTATTTTGCTATTTTGGGTTATTATTTTGCTTTTTCAATAATTTTAACTAATCTTCAATGCTTAGTTGCACTCATTGGTCTTGTTTCAGCAATTTCTACTTTATCACCAATACCTGCTTCATTTTTTTCATCATGTGCATGGTATTTTTTGTGAGAAATAACTAATTTTTTATAAAGAGGATGTTTGCTTTTTCTTTCAACCTTAACAATAATTGTCTTATCATTAACATCACTAACAACAATTCCCATTAAGGTTTTTCTGTTTCCACGTTCTTTATTCATTGATTCAACCATTATTTTTTATCCTCACTTTCTTTTTTAGTTGCTGAAACTGCATTATCTTTAGTTGCTTTAAAGAAAGATTTTTCATTATTTAAAGTATTTAATTTATCTAATTGAAGATGAGCAATTTTAATATTTCTTTCTCTAAGAATTGTTAGAACTTGTGCTAAAGATCTTCTTGCGAAACGGATTTGATGAGGTTTATCAAATTCACCAGTTGCATTTTTAAAACGATATTCAAGTAGTTTAATTCTTAATTTTTTAACTATTTCAATTAATTCTTGATCGCTCTTAGTTTTAAAATCCTTATTTACTGTCATTTGCAACTCCTTTTTCTATGAACTTTCAAGTAATTGGTAATTTGTTTCCTGCTGCATAAAATGCCTTGTAAGCAGTTTCTTTATCAATTCCTGTTACTTCAAACATAATTGTTCCTTTTTTTACAACTGCTACTCAAAATTCAGGATTACCTTTACCAGAACCCATACGAACTTCTAAAGGTTTCTTTGTTTTTGACATTTGTGGAAAAATACGAATTCACATTTTTCCAGTTTTACCTAAATTTCTAGAAATTGCAACTCTGGCTGCTTCAATTTGACGATCAGTTATTCAAGCACCTTCATTAGCAACGATTCCATATTGTCCATATGCAATATATGAATTTCCTTTTACATGACCTTCATATTTAATACGGTGCATTTTTCTGTGCTTAACACGTTTTGGTTGTAACATCTTTATTCACCTCTGTTTTCTTGCTTAACTTCTAATGCTTTTGGTTCAGGTTGATTTTCTTTACTAATGGTTTTATTTAGTGTTTGGTTTTTGTGTGACTTATAAGCACTTTCTTGAACAGTTTTATTTTGAGCATTTGGTGGTCTTTTTTTATTTTTTCTTGCTGAATTATCATCATTACTAAATCTTGTAGCAACTTTTTTGTATTCAGTTTTAGCATAAATGCCACCAAATCTATTACCACGATTGATTCAAACCTTAACACCAATTACACCATATGTAGTTCTAGCAAGTTCTAAAACATAATCAATATCTGCTCTTAAAGTAGATAAAGGAACATTTCCTTCTAAATATCCTTCAGTTCTTGCTATATCAGTTCCACCAAGTCTACCACTAACACTAGTTTTAATACCATAAGCACCATTTCTCATTACTTTTCTAACTGCTTGTTTTTGTGCAATTCTAAATGAAACACGGCTTTCAATAGCATCAGCAATTTCTCTAGCAATAATTCTTGCACTTAAATTAGGATTTTCAACACTAATTATTACAATATTTACTTTAATTTTTCTACCAACAATTTTGTTAATTGATAAAGTTAATTCTGCTTTCTTTTCATCAATTAATCCATTAATTACACCAGGTTGAGCAGAATATACAAAAATGTCAATTGTAAGATTCTTTCTTTCAATTTCAACACGATCAATTAAAGCTTTAGGAAATTTAGAAACAAACAAATCACGAATCTTTTCATCTTGCACTAATCAAATTGCTGTTTGTTTATTATCTTTTGCAATTCAACGTGAGATTCAATTACGATTAATACCAAATCTATATCCATTTGGATTTACTTTTTGACCCATATTTTATTTCTTTCCTTTCTTTGTTTCTTTTTCTTTTTTTTCTGTTTGTTTATTATCTGCTTTTTCTTTCTTTACTTTTGGTGTTGACGATGATTTTTTAGTTTTCTTTTTGTCATCATCTTTAATTACAACTTCATTAAATTCTTCTTTAGTATAAATTGCTGATTCACTATTATCACTCAAGAATGATTTATCTTTTTTCTTTTGACTTGTTTCTTCTTCTTTAAGCATTTGTAATTTTCTAGTCATACGTAAATTTTTACGTGAATTTTCATCTAATTTACCATGAATCAAGTCATTATACTTATTATGCTTTTTGTAAGATTCTTTTTGCATTAAACGATCTTTTTCATCATCTGAAAGAATAATTTCTAAATGAGTAGATCTTTTTCTAATAGTGTTAGCACTACCTTTAGCTCTTGGTAAAACTCTTTTTAATGTTGGTCCTTGATTTGCAACAATACTTAAAATATAAAGTTTTGCAGCATTCATTCTATGGTTGTTAGTAGCATTAGCAATAGCAGATTTTAAAAGTTTTAGTGTAATTTGTGAAGCTTTGTGATCAATATTTTCTAATTGAGCAATAGCATAATCAACTCTCTTCATTCTTATAAGATCACAAATTAATCCTGCTTTTCTTGAACTTATATGTATATTTCTTTGAATGGCTTTACTAATCATAAACTATGCATTCTCCTTCTTAGCATCTTCTGCTTTTCTGTTAGATGAGTGAACTTTGAAGGTTCTTGTAGGAGCAAACTCTCCTAATTTTCTACCAACCATTTCCTCAGTACAATAAACTTTAATAAATAATTTTCCATTATGTACTAAGAATGTATTTCCAACAAATTCTGGATAAATAGTACTTTCTCTAGATCAAGTTTTTATTTCTTTTTTTCTTTGAGATGCATTATTAGCAAGTACTTTTTTTAATAAACTTTTTTCTACAAAAAGACCTTTTGAACTACTTCTAGACATTTATCTTTCTCCTACTTTCTTCTTTTTGCAATTAAAGCTGAACTAGCTTTCTTTGTTTTTCTTGTTTTAACACCCATGTGTCTTTTACCTCATGGTGTTCTTGGAGCATCTCTACCAACTGGTTGTCTACCTTCTCCTCCACCATGTGGGTGATCATTAGGGTTCATTGCAGAACCACGAACTGTAGGTCTAATACCTTTGTGACGATTAATCCCTGCTTTACCAATTACTTCAAGGTTATGATCTTCATTTGAAACATAACCAATTGTTGCTTTACAGTCTGGAGAGAATTTTCTAGTTTCACCACTTGGTAATTTTAATAAAATGTATTTACCTTCTTCATCAGTACCAAGAATTTGTGCAGCTGTTCCAGCACTTCTTACAATTTGTCCGCCTTTGTTTGGAAAATATTCAATGTTGTGAATAAATGTACCTACTGGAATATTTTTTAATGCAGTACAATTACCTGGTTTGATATCAACTTTATCACCAGATAAAATCTTGTCTCCAACCTTCATATCTTTTGCTGCAATAATGTATCTTTTTTCTCCATCATTGTAAGCAATTAAAGAAATGAAACAACTTCTATTTGGATCATATTCAATTGTTTTAACTGTTGCTGGAATATTATCTTTATTACGTTTAAAATCAATAATTCTATATAAACGTTTTGCACCATTTCCTTGGTGTCTTGTAGTAATTCTTCCTTGGTTATTTCTACCTGCATTTTTCTTTAAAGGTTGTAATAATGATTTTTCAGGTTTAGTTTGTGTTAATAAGGATTTGTAATCAACTAAAATTCTTGTTCTTTTACCACTACTACGATAAACAACTCTTTTAATAGCCATAGTACTTCTCCTTATTTACTTTCTTCTTTCTTTGATTCATCATCATTAGAAATAACTTTTCTTGTTGAAGTCATTTGTTTCTTTTCAACTTTTTGTTCTTTCTTGTCTTCTTTAACTTCTTCATCAGTCATTGCTAAAGAAATACCTTTTGGTAAAGTAATAATTGCAATTTTCTTTGCTTTACTAAAACCAGGATGTCTTGTTCCTGTTCTTACTCATACAGGTTTTCTTCTAATGATATTAATAGCTTCTGGTTCAGTTAAATAAATAGACATAAAAGCATTTCTAATTTCAGCTTTATTTGCATCAATATTAACTAAGAAATAATATTTCTTTTTATCTGCATACTTTAAAGCTTCACTTTTTTCTGTAAAAACAGGTTTTAAAATTACACTAGTCATTGTATTTGTCATTATTCTAATACCCCAGCTATCTTATCAATTGCATCAACTTGAATTAAGATTTGATCATTATTTAAAAGATCACGAACTGAAACTTTATCTCAAATTTTTGCAGTTAGATTATGAATATTTCTTGCAGATAATAAGAAGTTAATATTTTTAGTTTCTTCACTTAAAATAACAAGAATTTTCTTTGCATTTTCATTAATCTTATTTAACATTTCTTGAATTTTCTTTGTTGAGATATCTTTAAATTCAAAATCTGCTACAAGACCTGCAATTTTATCTTCATTTAATCTTTGAGTGTAAGCACTTTTTAATGCACTTCTGTGAACCAAACGATTAATTGCTAATTTATAATTACGATTTGGTTTTGGTCCAAAAGCAATTCCACCACCAACATAATGAGGGTTTCTTATTGAACCTTGTCTAGCATTACCAGTGTGTTTTTGTCTATATGGTTTTTTTCCACCACCTCTAACTTCACCTTTTGTTAAGGTTGAAGCTGTTCCTTGTCTTCTACCTGCTTCTTCAGCAACAATAGATAAGAACATGTCATGATTTTTTACTTTATCAGCAATAATTTTAGGATTGACACTAAGAGTTTTTACTGAATCACCATCAATATTAAAGACTTTAATTTCTTTATTCATAAATGTATACCTCCTATAAATTATTCTTTCTTAGCTTTTTCAGCTTCTAATTCTGCTTGTTTTTGTGCTACTTTATCTGGTTTAGCTTCTTCTTGTCTTTGTTCTTCTGCAGCTTCATGACTTTCAGACTTTAATTCTTTTTCATCAACTTTTTTAGCATTTGGATTTGCAGCAACAAAGTCATAGTGTTCAACTTTTGGTTTAATAGCATTGCTTATTTTTAAAATTCCTTTTGAAGGACCAGGAACTGCACCTTTAATTAATAAGATATTTGTAACTGGATCTAAACCAATAATTTCTAAATTATGGATTGTAACTGTTTCATGACCATATCTTCCAGCCATCTTCTTACCTTTAGTTACTCTTTGGGCTTGACTACCCCCTCTACCCATAGCAATAGAACCACTGTATCTATGAGGATATCCAGCTCCATGTCCTAATGGACCAATTTTAAAGTTTCAAAGTTTAATAGCACCAGTAGTTCCTCTACCTTTAGTTAAACCTTGTACATCAACAACATCTCCAACATTAAAAATATCTAAAGTAATATTGTCAAATTTGTTATATCCTGTAACATCTCTTAATTCTTTTACAGTATGTTTAAAGTGATAATTACCATTTTCATCTTTAAACATTGCTTTTTGTGGACGATTAATGTGCTTTTCAGTTGTATCAATAATTCCTACAACTGTTGCAGTATAACCATCTTTTTCTTGTGTTTTATTACCCAATACTAAATTAGGTTCAATATAAATCGCAGTAGCTGGAACTAAAATACCTTTATTATCAAATACCCTAGTCATTCCAATCTTGCGACCAAGAATACTTTTTCTAGTGTTCATTTACTTGTACCTTCCTATTTATTCTTTTTGCTTTTATTTGTATCAATTTTTACTTGTACTCCAGAAGGTAAGCTAATACTATTTAATTTACTTGTAACATTAGCATCAACATCTTTTAATACAATCAAACGATAATGGGTAATTTTTTCAAATTGTTCTCTTGATTGTTTATTAACATGTGGAGAACGCAAAATTGTAATTACTTCACGTTTTGTTGGTAAAGGAATTGGGCCACTAATTGGTGCTAAATTCTTTACAACTTCCACAATTTTCTTAACAGCATTGTCAAGAAGGGTTACATCATAGGAGAACAACTTTATTCTTAATTCTTGTTGACTCATAAAAATCCTTTCTAACTCAAAGGTTGCATTTTTGCAACTCGTGTTGGTGTGTAATTTTATACACAAATTTATATAACTTTTCTAATTATATACAAAATATTATTTTTTCTAAATAAAATTGCTTTTTTGTTTATTTAAGATTTAATTAATTATTTCAAGAATTATTAAACAATATATAAATAAAAAGAGTTAGAATTAAAACATTATTTAAGTTAATATATGTACTCAAACAAAAATATATATCTTAATTACAACATTAAACTATTAAATAAAATTAATGATTTTTATATATCATTAACAAAAAAATGCCAAAATCATTTAACAGATAAAGAATACATCAAATTAACAAAATTAATTTATTGTCAAATCAAAAATACAATTACAGTAACAGATAAAAAAATCATTAAATTTTTTATAAATTCAATTAATAAATTAAATGATAATATTGAACAATTAAGTGTTAAAAAAGATCAAATTCTAAAAGATTCTAAAATTAAAGAACAATATGAATATTTGATAAAAACACTAAAGCAAAATATTGAAAGTTTAAAAACACTTAAAGTAATTTATGAAAAAGAAATCTTTTATTTACAAATTAAAAAACAAATCTATGAACGATTTGTTTTAGCAGTAAATAAAGAAGATTTAAATTTTAAAAAATTCTTAGATATTAAATTTCAACACAAAATTGATTATTTACATAATGCTTATGAGTTATATAAAAGAAATTCTAAAGAAAAAATTGATTTAACAATGAATGTGTCAAACAATAATTTCTTTGAAAAATTTAAAATTCAATAATGATTTAAATTCTTTTAAAAATAATTTCTAAATCTTTTAGTTCTTTGTTGTTTATTTCATGGAAATTATTAATATTTTCTTGGTTGATTTCATCAATATTTAAACCAAAACTGTTTAAGATTTTTCTACTTGCATTAACCAAAATTGGACTTAAATAATAAAAAGTAATTCTTACTATATTAATTAAAAGATGTAAAACTTCTTCTAATTTATCTTGTTCTTTTTTGGCATATAATTCTCAAGGTTTTTGTGTTTCAATAAAATTATTTACTCATAGATTTAATTCAAACAATAAATCAACAACTTTATTCATATCATTTATATTAATAGCTTCATTAATATTTAAGATTAATTTATTTAAATTTGCATATTGTGATTTAAAGTATTTAAATTCAAAAATATTAGGAATAATTTTATTAAAATACTTCTTAATCATAGCATGAGTTCTTGATGCTAAATTACCAAATGTATTTGCTAAATAAGTGTTGTAAACTTCAATAAATCTTTCTTTAGAAAAAATAGAATCATTTTCTAAAATTAATCCTTTAATAAAAAAGAATCTTAGTGCATCACTTCCATATAAATTAATATATTCATAAGGATCAATGACATTACCTAATGATTTTGACATTTTTCCTTCAGGTGTAATTATTCAACCATGAGCAATAATTTTATTTGGTAAGTTTAAATTTAATGAATTTAAAAAAATTGGTCAAAAAATTGCATGAAATCTTGTAATTTCTTTTGACATTAAATGAATAATTTCTACATTTTCATTATTTCAATATTCTTGATAGTTTCTATCATCTTCTTGTAAAAAATTTAAAGCACTTAAATATGAAAATAAAGCATCAATTCATACATATGCTACATGTTTTTTATTATCTTTATTTTTGTATTTGTCTACTAAAACTTCGATCCCTCAATCTTGACTAATTCGAGAAATACTTAAGTCTTCTAAACCATCTTTAATAAAATTATTAAATAATTCTGTTCTTCTAGTTTCAGGATAAATCAAATCTGGTTTTAAATCAAATAAAAATTTTTTTATTCATGAAGTAAAAGATGAAAGTTTAAAGAATAAAGAATCTTCACTTTTTTTAATTAATAAATGTCTTTGATTACAAAAATATTGTTCACCATTTTTTATAATATTATTCATTGCATAATTTTCTTCACATGAATTGCAATATCATCCATTTCATTTTTTTAAAATAATTAAACCTAAATCATCTAATTTTTCATAAACTTTTTTAACTACATCTTCATGTTTTTTATCAGTAGTTCTTATAAAAGCATCATAATTAATATCTAAATCTTTTCATAGTTTCTTAAAAACTAAAGCATAATCATCCACAAATTCTTTAGGATTTTTATTTACTTTTGTTGCATTATGTAAAATCTTTAAAGCATGTTCATCTGTGCCTGTAGTAAGAAAAACATTATATCCTAATAATTTTTTATATCTACTTAATACATCTGCTAAAACTGTTGTATATGCAGTTCCTACATGAGGATTTGCAGATGGATAATAAATTGGTGTAGTAATGTAATAATATTTTTTATTCATTTGTTTTAATCTTTCTTCAATATTCCATTATTTTAGTTTCATAATTATTGTATAAATTTGGTTCATAAAATTTTTCATTAATTATTTCATTAGGTAAATACTGTTGTTTTATTCAATCATTTTTAAAATTATGAGGATATAAATAATCATTCTTATTCTTTTTTAAACTATCTGATTTTAGTGTTCCATTGTTTAGATGTGAAGGGGGAGAGTATACTTTACCACTATCAACCAAATCTTTAACTTTATGTAAAGCTAAATAACTAGAATTAGATTTTGGACTTAATGCAATTTCTAAAGTAATGTAAGCTAAAACATTAAATGATTCTTTTTCTCCTAAAAATAAACAAGCATTTATTGCACTCATTACTTTAATAGTTAAATTAGAATTTGCTAAAGCTACATCTTCATAAGTGCAAGCAATTAGTCTTCTGTATATTGCTTGATAATCTCCAGTTTTCATTAATAAATATAAATAATATAATGATGCATCTGGATCACTTCCTCTTAGTGATTTATGAAATGCTGATTTTAAATCATGAAATTCTGTAGAGCTTACACTTTTAAAAACTTGATTATTTTTGATAAAAAATAAGATATCTTTAAAATCTCATGTTTTGACATCATCATATAAATTAATGATCAATATTAAAGTATTAATTGCTTTTCTAATATCTGTACACAAATATGTACTAATATAATCAATAACTTCAAAATAATCATGTTTTAAATTTAAAGAATTTACTCATTTAATTAGTCCTGTTTTTAGTTCATTTTGAGTAATATTATTTAAATGAATTAAAAAACTTCTGCTAATTAAAGCATTATTTAAACTAAAAAATGGATTTGAAGTTGTTGAAGCAAACATATATAAGATTTGATTTTGTAATGCTTCTAATAAAATATCTTGTTTATCCTTATTCATGTTATGAATTTCATCAATAATCACAACTTTTTTTAATAAAGAATTCTTTTTAATAAATTCAACTAATTTTTCTTTTTTATCTAATAAAGGATTAAATTCAATGTAATCAACATTTAGTTTTTTAACTAGTAAATTTAAAATTGTAGTTTTACCAATTCCACTTGGTCCTACTAAAATCAAATTCATTAGATATTTCTTAATTAACATTTGTTTTAAAACACCATTTTCTTGTAATAATTCCTGGTGGCCAAACAAATCATTTAGATCATTAATTTGATAATTATTAATCATTTTTATTTTTAATAATTAAATTATAAAGTTCATTACTACTTATAGATTTATCATTTAATAATTCTAAATATAATTTAATTTTGTTTTTTAGATTTGCATTTATATAAGAAGCATCAAAATCTAAAAATTTATTCTTAAGATCTTTATAATTTACTTCATTATTTGATTGAATATTATTAATCAAAATTACAAATTCACCTTTTAATTCATCTAATGGAATTTGTAAATCTTTTAAATTCGAATAATAATGTACTTCATTTAATTTGGTTAATTCTTTAACAACACATACTGATTTATCATGAAAAACTGTATACATAATTTTTAAAGTTTCATTAATTCTGTGCACAGATTCATAAAAACATAGAATAGTTTTTGGAAAAATATATGAAATTGTTTCATATTTTTTTCAATCTAAAAATCCATAAAAAGTACTTGGATAATTACTTCATCCACTAGTTATTAATGCATGTATATATGCATTTGCTCCATTGATAACTTCAACAAAAATATTATTTTTAATACAAGCATTAATAACAATATATCCAGGATCACTAAATCCAGGATAACCTGCATCACTTACTAAAACAACGTTATGTTCCTTTAAAATCTCTAAAACTTCATCTAGTTTTTGTTTTTCGTTATATTTATGATATGAGATAAATTTTTTAGTTTCATATGATAAATTTAATAAAGTAAATAATTGTTTTGTAGTTCTTGTATCTTCACAAATAAAATATTCATTTTGTTCAAAAGCTTGTATTGCTCTATTATTAATTTCACTTAAATTTCCAATAGGAGTTGAAACTACAATTAAATGACTTTGTAATTTGTTATATTTAATTATTGATGACATCTTCTAATTCTTTTTTTGATATATTTAACATTAATAAATATTTAAATAATTTTTTATTGTTTACTAAAGGTAAATGATAAAAATCTAAAACTTTATTTTTTAATGATTTATTAAAAACTAGTTCAGATTTTAAAAAATCATTTCAAGTTAAATCACTTTTTATAACTTGTTTTTTGAAAGTTAAATTACTTAATTGTTGTATTAAAATTTCATCATAAGCTTCAGCAATACCGATTTTGTGTTTATTTTTATCTATATCTTTATATTGCAAAAAAACATTTTTTTGGTTAGGAAATAATTCATTTAATTGATCTCTTATCTTATTACCCATAACATCTGGGTCTAATAAAAAAACTAAATTGATATTGTGCTTTATACAATTACTAATTAATTTTTTACAAGTTTCATTGATACTAAAACCATTGGTTTCAATTGTTTTTACATCAAATAATTTTTGTAATTTAATCGTATCAGTTTTACCTTCAACAACAATTACAAAATCTAATTTAATTTTTTCTTTTTGCATTTTTTTAAATTATTAATTTTATCAATAAAAGAATCAATATATCCTTGACAAACTGAATAATAACTTGTATAGTTTTGATCAGCTAGAATAATCTTAGCAAAGAAGTCTTCTAATGGAACAATATGAATTTTTTTAAGACTTAAAAATTCTTCTTTAATTTTAATTGAATTAGAAACATATAAATCATTAATTCATTCTTCTTTAAAAGCTTCACTTAATCTTTCATGTGCTTTTCCTGTTAATACTGCATGTGTGCAAATACATGTAACAGATTTTGCTCCTTTTGATTTAATTAATTTGCAAGCTCCAACCATTGTCCCGGCAGTATCAATGATGTCATCAATAACAATACAGTGTTTATTTGTAACATCTCCTAAAACATTTTCAATTTCAACCTCATTACTATTCATTCTTTTTTTATCAACAATTGCAATATTTAAATTCATCTTGTCTGCAATATTTCTAATTCTTTTAACTCCTCCATAATCAGGAGATACTAAAACAAAATCAGAAGTTTTTAATTTTAAATTTTTGTTATTGCTAATAAGATCATCAATATATTGATTAAGAATAATGGTTGTTGCTGCTAAATTATCAGTAGGAAAATTAAAAAAACCTTGCAATTGATCAGTATGAATATCAGTAAAAATTGCTTTATCAATTCCACTTGTTTGTAATAAATCTGCAACTAACTTAGCAGCAATTGGTTCTCTTGCATTGTTTCTTCGATCTTGTCTTGCATATCCAAAATAAGGAATGATAGCAGTAATACATTTAGCATTATCTCTTCTTAAAGCATCAACAAGAATCATTAATAACATTAATTTTTCATTAACAGGAGCACAAGTTGAAGCAATAATATAAATTTGTTTGTTTCTTACAGTTTCTAATAACCTTAAATACCATTCTCCATCTGAAAATTTTTTAATTTGTAATGGAGAAATTTTAGTTTTTAATTTTTCTGCTACTTTACTTGCTAAATTATCTTCATTTTCTAAACCAAAAATTAAAACCTTATCCTTATCAAAAGTAGTTTTCATGAATATTTTTTCCTAAATAAATACTTGTTATATATATGTATTATAATATTAAGTGCTATTACAACATAAGCATCGAACCGTGTCAGGTTAGAAATAAAGCAGCACTAAGATTAGCTTTTGTGTGTAATAGCTTTTTATTTTTCAAATTTTGTCCTATTTGTTATGGAATATCCAATTGTTAAACTATCTGCATAATCAATACTAGAATTAATTGGTAACCCAAAACCAATTCTGCTAAATACTAAATTTTCTGTAACATTTTTTAGTTTTTCATAGATTAATTTAGTAGTATACATTCCATTTGCAGTTAAATTTGTTGCTAATATAACTTCTTCAATATTATTTTTTTTGATAAGATTAATAATCTTATTTCAATCAACTTTTTGTAATTGTTCATTCTTTTTTAAATTTGCTTCATCTCATAAAACAAAATACAAACCATTATATTTGTTACTTTCTTCAATTGTTTCTAAATCTTCTACTGTAGAAACTACACACAATTGTTTTTTATTTCTATTTAAATCTAAACAAACATAACAAATATGGTTTTTATTAGATGTTAAATTGTTACAATTGGTGCATAAAAAAAGATCATTTTTTGCATTTTTTAAAATATCAATAAATTTATTTAAATAATATTCATCTTGATTAATTAAAAAATATGCTATTTTCTTTGCACTTTTTTTCCCAATACCTGGTAAAGAAGAAATAGCATCAATTAAATAAGATAAACTTAATAAATCATTTTCCATAAAAATTAATTAAATGATTTAGAAATTTGTTCTCTTTCATTTAATAAATCTTGATTAGCTTCAGTAATTGCTTCAGCAATCATTTCTTGTAAAGTTATTTTGTCTTCTATATCAATTAAAGCATCAATAATTTCTACTTTTTCAACTTTTAAATTTCCATAAATAGTAATTTTAATAGAATTTTTATAATCATATTGAAATTTAGTTTCATCAAATTTTGCTAATTTTTCATCAATTTGTTTTTGAATTGCTTTAGCTTGTTGCATCATTCTTTTCATATCCATAATTATTTCTCCTTAAAAAGCATTGAATTAGTTCATGACTCTATATCATCATCATTTTCTTTAACCAATTCATGTAAGTTATTAATAAAATCATTATATTGATTTATATCAAACTTATATGAATTGTTTTTAGATAATTGAGCAATTTGGCTTTTAGTAAATGCTCTTATATAAAATTCTTTATTAAGAACTTGAAACAATTCTTTTAAAAATTCTTGTTGATTACTAAAATCATTAAACTTATGAACATTAAACATATTATCAGCTAATCCAATCATAAATTTATTATTAACTAATGCAATCTTAGTAATTAATTTCAATCCTTCTTTCAAAAAAGAAAAAGAATTACTTGCATTTTCTTTCAAGTCACTAATTTCATGATTGTATTTTTTTACTAATTCTTTATTTTGTGAAGTATTCATATCATGAGTTGCAAAACTATAAAACATTTCATTAGAAATATGTAAATTTAATAACTCCTTTTCTAAAAAATCATTATTTTCAATATTCTTTTTAACTGGCAATGAATTATCTTCTTTTTCTTTTTTATTATTAATTAATTTATTTGTTACATCTTCTGTTTCAGAAATCAATGAAATATCAGGAATTTCTTGAACAAGTCAAGATTCATCTAGTGCTTCAATTCTTTTTGTTGCTTCCTTAATAAAATCTTCATCATTGTTTGAAGATTTAATCTTATTTTTTGTATTTGATTCATTAATAATGAATGAATCTAGATATGAATCTTTTACTGGATTTATTAAAGAATCTTTTTCTTTAATAATTTCTTTATTGGTTATAGTTGATGTTTTATCTTCTTTAATAATTTGTTGATTATTTATGATTATTTCTTTATCTTGTTTAATTTTTGATGATTTAATGTTTTTGTTATTATTTATAACTTCTTCATCAATTTCATTTTTTATTAAAAATAAATTTGTATTTTCATTAAAAAATTTAATTAAAGATGATTCAAAGATTAATAATGGATTATTACTATTTTTTAATTGCATTATTAATGGTTGAAGTAAACTTATTAAATTTTTTAAAATATTTTTCTTATTTGAAAAATCCTTATTTTGAAATAATAAATAATTGCTTGGTTTAATTGTTTCTTTATTTTGAAATAAAATGTAAGAATAAAGTTCAACACTTAAATCTAACAATGAATTAGATAAGTTATAAATACTTAATCCTTTCATTGTTAAATTTTTAATTATTAATAAACTTTCTTTTTCTTTTAAATTAAGAATTAGATCTAATAGATCAAATAAAACTTCTTTATTACTTAACAAAAAAGTTTCTTCAATTAATTTTAAAGTTATATTTTTATTTATTTGAATTAGTTGCTCTAATAAACTTAATAAATCTCTTGCAGAATTGTTTGCTAATTCACACAATACTAATTTTGCATCTTCAGCAATTTTAATTTTTTCTTTTTTTATAACATCATTTAGCAATTTTGTTAAATCATTAATTGATAATGAATTTAAATTATAAATTTGGCATCTTGATAAAATTGTTTTGGGAATTTTATTAATTTCTGTCGTAGCAAAAATAAAAATGACATTTTCTTTTTTATTTTCTAAGGTTTTTAAAAATGCATTTCATCCACCAGTTGTTATCATATGTGCTTCATCAATAATATAAATTTTGTAATTTAATGATGAAGGTAAATAATTAGCATTTTCAATAATGTTTCTTACATTTTCAACACCATTGTTACTTGCAGCATCTATTTCAATAATATCTAAAGACTGATTATTAATAATATTTAAACAATTTTTACATTCATTACAAGCATCGCCATTTTTAGAATTTAAACAATTAACTGCTTTTGCAAAGATTCTTGCTAAAGTAGTTTTGCCAATTCCATAACTACCACTAAAAATATAAGCATTTGCTATTTGTTTATTTTTAATAGCATTCATTAACATTTTTACAAATTGTTCTTGACCTATAACTTCACTAAACTTTGTAGGTCTATATTTTTGATATAAAACTGAATAATCTTGGTTTTTATTCATCTTTTAAATTAAGTTTAATAATCTATAACATTATATAATATAAATAAATGGGGATGTTAAGGTCTCGACATGATTAGTAGAGTATTAACTACAGTGGGGTTTAGCCCCTTATAGCTTTCTTGCAATAAATGCAAACAACAAAAATAATAGAGTTGAACTAAATATTCAAGGTGAAGACTCAGTTAATACAGAAGCAGCAGAAAATCTAAACTCTTTTGAAATTAGCAAACTTTCACAAGTAAATTACAACTTAGCATTAGCTTAATTGTTGTAATATAGCGACTTTTATTTAAATGATGATATAAATAAAAGATACTTCTTCATCTAGGTTAAATGACACAGATAAATTTAACTAAAACTCATTCTGTTAGTAAATTTATTTTTGTTTTATTTTTTAATAAATTTATGAAATTTTAAATAAAACTAAACTTGTAAACGTTAATATAAAACTAATTGTGGAAACGGGTTCAATTCCCGTCATCTCCACCATAAAAAAGATTGATTAAAGTCAATCTTTTTCTTTTTTATAAAATTACAAGAATATTTTTTTCAAATTAAATGAATTTATGATAAATTAGATAAAATCTCTAATTATACAAAATATATAAAATTGATTTGTTTTAAACATGGACATTGGAATTACGCAAAAAGTAATTATCTAATGAAAGGAATATTGTTTATTAATGTCTAAGCATTTAAAACCAAATGATTGAATTGATTTATTCAAAATATATGAATCTTCTAATCCGAAAAATGTATGA
>JAGBPV010000089.1 GCA_017633195.1 bacterium | reverse complement strand
TATTAAAACAATTACTCATATATGAAGGTATACAACCTTTTATATCTTGGTCAATTTGATTAACTAATCCAGTTTCTCATTGTTGTTGAAATTCATAATATTTTAAAGAAATACTACTAATTGCATTTTGAATATTACTCTCTATTTGTCACATATTAAATGGGAAGGTGATAGTTCAGTTACCGTTAGTGCTATATGTAACTGATGGTTGTCCAACATGATCACTTGGTCAACTATTACCATCAGGACAAGGCATGACAGATTCTGTGCCATCCAAACTAAAATCTAAATTTCCTTGATTATTAATTTTAAAATTCATTGATCCAGTAACTTGCAATGGAGCATCATTTGTACCACGACCTCAAAATCAATAACCATTACTACCATTATTGTAATTAGTAGCATCATAATTTATTTCATTGTTATTAAAAGAAAAACTATCAGTTTGTGAAACATGAGGAACATTATTGCTACATCAAGCATCAACACCAATATTTAAAGAACCTGATAATGATACATTTAAACTAGCTCAATGTATATTTTGTGGAATATAATTATCACATTCAAAATAAGACATTGCACTATTATCTAAATTACTTAAGAAAGAATTAATTGCTTGATTTGGAACATTGCGAGTATTACTATGTCAAATGTTTGACATAGTACTTGGATCAATTCCACCATTAACAAGACCACTTGCCTGATATATTATTATAGTACTTGTACCATAATTTGTATTTTGATATAAATTTGCACTAACAAAATTTGGTACTTTTTGTACCCTATGAATTGTTGCATTTATTTGTTTAGAATTTGCTATTTTATTAGTGTGATAACTTGTACCACAAATTATTGCAATTGGAGTAATGATAGCAAGAACACTAACCCCAATATAAGTAAAAAATAACTTCTTTGTTTTGTTTTTCATGATAAATATGGTTGTTATAAACAAATCATATAAAACAAATTAGAAGTTTGTAATTCTATAAAAGCAAGTTAATTATATCTTATTAATTATTATTTGGAAAACTAAATTCACCATAATTAATTCCATTTTGATATGAAGATATTAAATCAATTGCATCTCATCCTAAAAAAATTGGTCATATAAAACTAATATCATCATAATATTTTTTGGAGATAATAAAATTTTGTTCTGGATTTGTATTTGAAATTTTTAAAATATTAAAAGCTTTTGACTTTTCAATCAATCAATTTGGAGCATTACTTAATTCTTCATTATGGTTTATTACATAATTTGTAACATACACATCAAATTTTCCAGATGAAATGCACTCTCCACCATATAAAATAAAGATTGGATTCATTATGCCTTTTGGTCATGCATTAAAATAATAAGATAAATTTTGTGTAAATAAATAAGGAGAAAAAGAAAGATTTGAAATTACATCTTTAGCTTCAACTGTAAAAACATTAGGATAAGGTATATTGTTTTTCATATAACCAAAATCTAAAATATAATCATATGAAATATTAAAAGTATTATTTTTGTTTAATAGGATTTGAATATTTGAAAAAGAAATGTGAAGCAACACACCGTGACCAATACTTAGACCAGCATCATTATCAAAAAAATCGTCAGGGTTATTATTAATAAAATTTGTTGTTAAACTCAAACATGCATTAAAGTCATTAGTAATCATTTTTAAGTATGTTTCACTATTTGAAGTTAATTGTTTTCATCTTTGAGTTCAGTTTGCTAATGCAGCAGCAAAAGATGGTTCTTTAGTCACTGTTTTTGTTAATTCACTATAAGGAATAAAATTTGTAGTATTTTCTTTATTACTTGTGTTTGATTTATTAGTATTATTGGAATTAGAAGAATTGTTAGAATTTGTACTTACCATACTAGAATCATTACTACATGAAATTACACTACCTACTGTAATTGCAGATATTGCACTTATTCCTAATAATCCTAAAGTTAACTTAATTGATTTTTTCATTGGTTTTTTCCTTTTTATTCTTTATTTATTATTTTATTAAGAAATGATTAATTACATGCTCATTCCTTGATCATGTTCTTTATCTTTTTGTTTTTTAGATTGTTGAAATTCTTCTACTTCTTGTTCCAATTTATAATAATTATTTTTTTCAAATTTATCTTTATATTTTTCTCTATGCTCTTTATAATAATCTAATTCATATTTTGATAGATTATAAGATTCATCTGCTAATTCTGTATCTTCATGTCATCATTTTTCTAACTCACTATCTGAATATTTATTATTTAAATCATTATTTAAATCATCATAGGCAACTCAATCAGGTACATCATGTTCTTCTATAGAATGTTCCATACTATAAGTTTCATCAAGATGTTTTTTGAAAATATCTCTAATTGAATTAATATATTGTTCTATCGCATAATCATTTTTTAATTTATATTCTTCATAATCATTTATATATTCATCCATAAACTTTTTATCTATAAAAATGTTACCTTGACTGATTTTTTTAACATTTTTATTTCTTTCTTCATCAATAAATGTTTTATTGCTAAAAATTAATTTAGGTTTAAAATCAAAACTATTTTTTTTAGAAATTAAAGTAATGGAAAAGTTCTTTTTATCTATATTGTCAATGACTTGATTTAATATTTCTGCTCTATCCTTATACATTAATGTTCTAGTATTATAAATAATATCTAGCAAATTATCATGTTTGTAATATTCAATAAATTCATTTCTACTCATTGCAAAAATTTGTGTTGTATCTACAAGACTATCTTTTTTAAAATAAGGTTTTTCATTATATTTTTCATTTTTTAATTGATCTTTATATGGATGAACTAAAATTGCTCTTTTATTTTGTATGTATTCTTTATGCTCTTTTATTAAAGTTGGAATTTTTGTAACTGAATCTACAGTATAATCCGCAGATTGAGATTTTAAAAAATATACATTGTTTTCATATTCAAATATTACTATTGGATGAGCTTTAAATTCTTGACCTGTTCTATCAAATAATGTCATTTCTCTAGAATATATTGGTTTTCATTCTAAATCTTTTATATTTATTTCCATATTCATTACCTGTTTTCTATAGCATAATTATAACATTAATAATTAATTAATAATTTATTATTTTATTTATTTATATTATTATTGATAATTATTTATGAATTCTTATATAAAAGTGTATTATTATAATAATTAACAAGTTAATTAAACAATTAATAATAATTTAATAAGGAATTAATAAAATATATGAGTGAAATTAAATTAAAACCTATTATTGATAATAATGAAGATAAATCAATTGATAATGAATTATTATTTGATGATGTAATTACTAAAAACAATGATGATTTATCATTCTTAAAACAATCAAAAAAAGTAAATATCTCAGTTGCATTAGATGAAGATGTTATTAAGAAATTAAAATTATTTGCAAAGAGACATAAAGCAACAAGAAGCATATCTAAAATAGTTCAAAAAGCAGTAGAAGATTTTCTATCTAGAAATAACTAATCATGATCATTACATTCACATGTGCAAAAGGTGGAGTTGGTAAAACAACATTAGCGACTAATCTAGCAATTATAGCTTTAAAACAAAATAAAAGAGTTTGTATACTAGATTTAGATCCACAAGCAAATATTTCATACACCTTTAATTTAAATCCAAGCAACTTTACTAATTCTTCAATTCTTGATTACTTAGCAAATAAAAAAAACTTAAATCAAATCTTAGATACTAAAATATCTGAAGCATTTTTAAAGTTCAAAGAAAAGAATAATATTGAAGCAACTTTAGCAATTATTCATTCAACAAATAAACTAAATGAATTTACATATATAGTTCAAAACAAACAATTTACAATATCTGCATTTATAAAAATGATTAACAAACTCAATGAAAAGTTTGATTATGTTATTTTAGATACAAGTCCAGCAATTAATTTATTAACTAAATTAGCATTACTAGTTTCAGATAAAGTTGTTATTCCATTTAAAACTAACACAGCTAGTTTTTATGCAACATTATCAATTTTGAATTTATTAAAAACTAAGCAATATCAAAATAAAAAACATCAAATATTTATTATAGATAATGGTAATAAGAAAAATCACTTACTAACTAAAGCTTATGTAATAGAACTTAATAACTATTTAGTATCTAATAATTATCAAAATGTTAAATTTTTAGAAAATGCAATCAGTAATTCTAGTAATTTTGATAAATATGTTGCTAGCAAACAATTACCACTTTCATGTAATAATTCACAATCTAAAACAAATTTAAAAATACAAGATGAATTAGAACAATTATATTATGAAATCTTTATTAATTAATTATTAAAATTATTATTAGATTAATTGATAATAAATTATATTTAATCTTAATATAATAAACAATAAAAAAGTATTTTGAATATGATTAATAATTATTTTATTAATTCATATTTTTTTAATTTATCACTTATATTATTTGCGTAATATTTTTTAAGTAAATTCTTTAACTCAATTAATGAAGTATTAAGTTCAGGAAAATCGTAAATCTTTATTTCTTTATTGCCTTCCTTAACTTTTCTTGTTGTATTAAATTCTTCATCTATTTGACTAATACCATAATAGAACTTTTCATTAAATTTATCTTTATTTATATTATTTATTTTTATCAAGTTAATTATTTCATCATATTTATTTATTAATTCTTTATCAAAGCCATTAAGTTCATATTTTTGTAATATTTGAAATAATATAGAATTTTTATTTAATGAAATTTGATTAAGTATTAACTTATTATTATCAAAATAAGATTTACATTTGTTTTTTATAGATAATGATGATCATATTAAACAAGATTTAACTAAATTTTTATCCTTGGTAAACTCTCACTCTTTGTCAGCACATTTAAATAGAACTTCTTTTTCAATAAATGAATCACCATCATAATAGTTTGAAACTCAAGGAACAATCGATCTTTCTAAATTATCTTTTGTAATTCAAAAACCCCTAGTAAATCCACCAGATTGTTTTGTCATACCACCACCCAATCAATTAATTAATGTTGCATGTTTATAATCTGGAATTACCGAATTATTTTGCATAAATGCAATCCCATCATTTTTATTAGCATTTCTATCATAATAAAATGTTTGTAATTTGTGAATCTTCTTTACATTTACATTTTCATATTGCAATAATTTATTTTTATTTATATCATAAGGAGTAAGTTCTATTTCTTCTATATGACTATTCTCATTTTGTCATAGAATGCAAGTTATTCCAGTACTTGATGTTGCATGAAAATGTTTTTTATTGAATAAGAAACCTTTAATAAATCTTTTATTTACTATACCTTGAGATTTTCAATATTTTATTGGAGAAAATAAAACATAATAATCAAAGCTATTGTTTAAATAATACTCAAATCCACTTCATATAAAGTCATTAGCTATTTCTCTTATTGTAGAAATATTCTTAATAGTAAAATCATTTAAATGTTTATACATCTCCTTATAAACAAAACTATTTTTAATTGTTGATTTTTCATTTGAACCACAATCAGCACTGCTATCTCTATAAGGTGGATTTTCAAATAATATTATTGCTATTTTTGGATTATTAACATAAGGCACTAGTTCATTAAATACTGCTTGAGCTAATGCATCTCCACCTTGTAATAATCCTTTATCATGTTTATCTGGTTTCGGTGGAATAATACACCTTACTTTACTACCTAATTTTAAATACAATACTTCTCATTCTTTTAATTCATAAGTTGAAATTATAGTATGACTTAACATTTCATTTGTAAAACCATTATCAGATGATTCTAAATTTCCCGTTCCACCACATCTATCAACTATTACATAATCTTCTATATCTTTTGGTAATCTTTTTATAGCTTCTTTAACCAACTCAACTGATTTCTTACAATAAAGATCAGGAGTATAAAAAGCACCTAGTATCTTTTTATTTAAAGGATCATTTAAGCAATCCATAATATATTCAAAATCTTTTTCAGATCCTTCTCATTTATAAATGTATTTAAAAGAAGAACATGTTGGATTTTTTAACTCTTGGAACAATTCTTCTTTTCATGATGATAATTTTCTTTTAAATGGTTCATTTTGATAATATCTTTGAGATCAACCTAATACATTATTTTGATCAATATGAACTTTTATAAAATCACTTTTATCTATTATCTCTTCTATAAATCCAAAACCATTTTTATGAAAATTATGAGTAATTGGTTTTATATTTTTACTGTAAAAATTATTATTGTTTTTGCTTGCTCCACCCACATATAATTGCTCAATTTCTTCTAAAAAATCACTACTCATATATATATATATATATGACTTAGAAAAATCAACTAGTGCAATTGTATTTGGAACATCTTTACCTTCAATTCTTTTGAATGATAAATATTTAATTGCTTGAAATAATGCTTTATTAATATCTGGAATAGATTTTTTAAATTCAAATAAAACTCCTTTTATTTGACCATCTGTATCATTTGATAAGTCTATTTCTTCTTCTCAATTTAAATTATTAAAAAAATCTTTTTGTTGTTCAAACTCACTTTTTGCATAAATATTTGACATATTTTATCTTTAACTCCATACCTATAAATAGTATTAAACTATTAATATTATATTCATAAATCATTATTAAATAAATCATTAATTATTGTTAATAACATAATAAAAACAAGTCATTAAGACTTGTTCTATTTATTATTGTGATTAATTATTTATATTGCTTACTATAAAGT
>JAGBPV010000088.1 GCA_017633195.1 bacterium | reverse complement strand
TTTTAGTGTAAGTACACTTCCATAATTTGCATAATAATTATTTCCATCAACTTTATTAGCATTAGTTGCACTTAATTTTGTACTAATAGTTTTAACACTGCTTGTTAAACTATTTACACTACTACAACTCACTGCAGCACAAACTACTGCAGCACTAATGACTGTTGCTGAAATTGATGCAACAAAATATTTACTTATTTTCTTTTTCATTATTAGCACCTTCTTAAATATAAATATAAATACTATTTATTACTAATTTATATCACTATTATTTAAAATTTTAAATAATAATTAGATATCAATTAAAGAAATCTACTATATTTTTAATATATAAAAAATTAAATGCAAAAATCATTAATATCAATTTATATTAATCTTTTAGCATTTAATAGTTGTAATAAATAAATACTACTTGATGAAATAATTCAAGATATTATTTAAACTCTACATGCTTAATAATTTGTTTTGTATTTAATAAAAAATAATGACTTTTTAGTTAACATTAATTATTGAAACTAAACACGGACATGAGATTTTTATTTGAAAATTGATAAAATTTGACAATTTTTATGAATTTAGATCTTACATTATTATTTAATTGTTTTTTAATGATTGTTGATTATAATTCTTTAAATTGTTTAAAGTGTCTTCCATTCAAAAACAATTTTATTTAATACAATTATTGTTTTGAATATGATATTGCTAACTTGGCTAGAATGCCATTATAATCACCATTTTCAATTTCTTCATAACTTTCATCGTTCAATCCTGTATGTATTACAAATAAAAACTTGCTAAAATCATATATTTTTGTTATAGATGGTGTTGTAAGGTTTTGTCTAATACTTTCTGTTTTTGCAATTAGACATATGTATTGATAATCAAGATTTATAGATTGAGTTTTATTTTTTGTATGTGCTTTTAAGAAGTGTTGGTTTGGTGTTAATGCAATTATATTTTCATAATATCCTGAAATTTGTGGAAATTGATTTACAGGAAAAATATGGTGCATTTGAGAAGCTAAGATATTTTTCTCATTTTCTTCAAAAACTTCTGAATGGTTATTATTATAAATTGAGTTATAAATTTTAAGAAATTGTTTTGCTTTATTTGATTGATATTGATAGAATGCTAAACTTGGATTATAACTAATTTTCTTTTCAAATTCCTTTCTTGAGATTGCTTTTGGCTTATTCACATATATATCTCTAAAATTATCTCGATTATACATTAACATATCAAAAGAAATAACATCTTTTGATATAGTTCCTTTTTCAGAACCCTTACATCTTTTTCAAAAAGCTAAGGGATTTATTATTTTAGTAAAAATTCGGTCAGATTCAATTTTTCCTGGATTAGGTTTTGTCCTTGTTTTACTACCAATATTTGTATATTTTGTTGTAAAAAGATAGAATTTTTCTTTCAAATCATCATATGATGCTTTTGTCTGTTTTAAAAAGAAGTCATTAAAAGTTTCAAACAGATTTGAATCATTTAACACTTTTGTTATATAAATATTTAAAAAATTTAATGCATTTCTTTCTCTAATTGCAATATATTTTAAAATATCTTCATTTGCAACTGTATAGTAATTTTTTGTTCCTTTTTTTATTTTGTTTAACACACCTGAATAAGCAAGTAATTCCATAGGTTGTTGAAAGAATTTATCATATTCATTTTCTTCATTTTGGGAATTAACATCAACTTTTTTGAATATATTTTGCACATTTTCTATTGCATATTTACTATGTCAAATGTCTTTTGATGTAAATGAAGCATTTTTATTTGCTTGATAATACTCAAATATACAATCAGCAATTATACATAATACATCCGGAGTGCATTTTTGATCTATCCATCTTGCATTTTCAGTTTTCTTTACATCATAATCATGTTGATTTATAAAAGAAATTATTTCTTCATCATTTAAAAATTTCATTTTTCTTTTTAACTCCAAAGTAATAAATTGAATTACTATCAATATTTAAAGATCTTGTTGCATAATTTCTAGCAATATGATAATAATTTCTAAAATCATTTGTTTCAAATATAGTTAAATCTTCTCTGCTTAATTGTACTTTTGTTTCTAATAATGCAACAGAACCATCAGCAATACAGTTTTTAGGTAAAAAACAAGCTCTAGGTTTATATGATAAATTTGGTAAACAAATAATATTTTCTTTATTTAAATATTTTGCAACATATAACTTATTTACACAATCTAAAAATAAATCATATTTAGGTATAGCTATTACATTATTAGTTTCAATATTTCTTGATCTTAAAACTCTAATAGTTCCAGTTGTTTTACAATTTTTAGATGATATTTGTCGATCTCTAAAAACAGAAAATATTCCTAATTGAAGAGTTTCAGAATATTCATCAAAAAAATTATTTCTATAGATTAATCATGTAGGGAATTTATCATCAGTTATATACAATTGCTTTTGATTAAGTTCTATTTTATTTGTTATTGATTTTACATATGTAATTTCTGGTTTTTTTTGAGTATCAACAACAAGATTAATTGTTTCAATTTTTACACCATCAAAACCTTTTTCTCCAAAATCTATTATTGATTCAATTTGATACTGATTTAAAATGTTTCGAAGTTCAACATACTCTGGAGCATTTAATAAACTTTTTGGAACAATGAGAGAAACAACTTTTGCATCATTTAATGCTTTTTTAAAAAAATATACAAATAAGTTTGTAGATTTTGTGATTTTTGTAATATTTTTATATTTAGCAATTTTCTTATTATTTGATTTTAATTTTTGATATGGTGGATTTCCAATTATTAAGTCAAATTGTTTATTTTTTATTTCCAATTCTAAATAATCATGATTAAGAGAATTAATTATTACATTTGGGTATTTTTTTGCATAAAAATTATTAAAAATTAATTTTGCAAGATTCGATTGAACCATATCAATATCATTAATTCATATTTCTACAATTTTTTTATTTTTAAAATGCTCTGCAATAAATGATAAAAATACTCCAGCACCTACTGATGGTTCAAGTATTTTTATGTGATTTTTATCATTAAATTTTGGAAATTTTTTAAATATTTCATTGCAAATTATCATATCAGTAAAATATGCAGAATTATTGTCTTTATTAGGATTTAATAACTCAGCAGCATTGTATATTAATTCAGGATCCAATTTAGTATGGTATTTTAAAATACATTTTGTTAAATCACTTAATGAATGAATACAATATTTTTTTAAAAAAACTTCCACATCTTTTTTCATCCTGCTGCCTTATATATTATTCTTTTTAATTTTTTTTGCTATTTGATTAAAAATTATTGTTGGAACTGCTTCACCAATAGATTGTCTAATATTCATCTCATTTTGTTTTATAAATATTTCCTTTTCTTGTTCACTAAGATGATTTAATTCTTTTAATTCATGATATGTTCATTTAAAAGATTGTGGTATAGTCATGAATCTCATTAATTCACGAATACTAAAAACTCGATCATCAGATGGGTGTATTGTATTTTGACTTGCTAATGTATCATTTCTTGTATGAATGCAAGGAGCGACTTTATCTCAATATTGTCTTGTATATTTATCAGCATTTTTGTTTTTGCAGAATATTTTTTTCCCATTTTTAAAATAATGTGGAATACAAGTTTCATCTTTATTATCAAAGGCACTTTGACCTTCTTTTAAGTTTTGTATTCATTTTCTCATTTCAGGATTGTATTTTCTAAATGAATGATATATATCATTTTTGGAAATTTGCCCCATATGAGTTAATGACTCAAAATTACCAATTACTTCTTTAATTGTTTTTTCTTTTTCTTTATCAGGAAATAATGAATTGGGACTAACTTCTATATCTTTTCTAACACCAATAACCAAAGTTCTTGTTCTACTAGAATTAGAACCATAATCTTTAAAGTTTAATATTTTACATTCTATATTGTACAATCAAGAAAGATTACTATTTATTGCTTCATAAATCTTTTTTTTGTTGCCATCTACATCAGTACATGATGTTGTTAAAAATGCTCGAACATTTTCTATAATGAAAGTTTTAGGTTTTATATCTTTAATTAATTTTAATGATTCAATAACTAATGAATTTCTTGCTTGTTCATTTTTCTTTTTATGATTTGCAACAGACATTCCTTGACAAGGTGGAGTTGCAATAATTACTGTAACATCTTCTAATTTTTCCTTATTTTTTCAAAAAGTTATTTCTTGATAAATTTTTTTAATAGTTTCAATTTTAAGTATATCTCCACAAATGTATCCTGATGGATATTTACATTTATCATTTCATTTTTGAATCTGCAATCTTTTTTGTATAAGTTCATTTGTTGCTATACATTCAAAGTTTTCTTGTTTAAAACCATAGCAACCTACCCCAGCACTACTAAATAATGAAATATATGTATTTTTAATCATCTTCTCATCCATTTCTTGACAAGATGTCAACAACTTTATATATTACAATTTAATATTAAATATTGATATTTACTTCTTTATTTTTCTTATTTTTTAAATTAATTAGAGTATTGATATTAGATTTTGTTAAAATTTTCTTTTCATGCTTTTTTATTATAAATGATTTGGATATTTTAATAAGGAAATTTATATTACTTTTATTAAATTTTTATCTTTGTTGCTAAATAAAGATCAATTTGTTTTTAAAAAACTTCTAATAATAAAATTTAAAAGAAATAGTAAATTAAACAATTTATATTGTTATGTTAAAAAAAGAATTTTGTAATTTTTGTTGTATTTGAAACATTAAATAAAAATTTATATACAGTATAAAGATCTTATGACTAAGTAAAGACATTTATCAATTTGAAAAATAAACCAATAATAGATTACATAAAATGTTTGATTATGCTAACTTAATGAAATACATCAATTATAAAGAGATTCTATAATTAAAATTTTAATTAAAAATTTTTAAAAACTATTCTTTTAAGAAATTTTGTATTTTTTCTATTAATTCTTTGCATTCTTTATTTTTAATAATAAAGCGATCATAATCTAATTCATATAATTCATATAAAGGCTCAATATTTGATTTTTCATTTTTTTGTTTACGAAGTTCAATATTGCATTTTTCTTTTATTCAATTTTCAAAATCACTTTTAAACAAAAAATATTTTTGTTCATTAAAACCATCTTCTTTTAATTTTACTTCATTATTTTTTTCGTTTTTATCATCCAAATCCAAGATCATAAAAAAATTTATTTGATAATTTTCTTTAAGAATCTTTCCTATTTTTATCGCATGATCACATCCACCAACTGGCATTATTAAAACATATTGATATTTTTCGTATTTTTTATTTATTAGATCAATTAATATATTCACAAATGCTTCATCTCTTATACCTTCAACTAATATAATTTTTTCAGCAAATAATGAATTAATAATATGACTAAGTGCAGGTTGAAGTAATTCAAATTTTTCATTGTCTTTTTTAAATAAATCTATGTTGCTTTGTCTATATGGTTCTTCAGTATCAGTAATGTCTTTCTTAAATAGAATTATGTTTGGATATTCCTTGTTGGTGCTATCTTTTTCTTTAATATTGGTACTATTATTAGTAATATTTTCTTCTTTTTTACTTGATTTAGAAGATTTTTGCTTTAAATATCTACTATTTTCAACAATGGATTTTAATAAAATTGGAGAATGTGTAGTTAATATTAATGAAATATTGTGTTCATAATAAAGTTGACATAATATTTTTCCAAGTATGCTAATTAAAGTAGGATGAAGAAATTTTTCAGGTTCATCAATTAATAAAATTACCTTTTTGGTTTTTTGATTGTTTAAGTTATTTTTTAAAACAGCCAAAACATCATTTAACAATAACATTAATGTATAGAACTTATCACCAGTTGAAATATCATTTCCTAATGTTTTTTCATCATTGATATTAAAAAGTGATAGATCTTTTTCTTTTTCTAATTTTATTAAATTACTATCTATGATTCTTTTTTTATGATTATGAATATCATCATATGTATTTTTGCCTTTTATTTCATCTCATATTTCTTTTACACGTTCATATTGTTCATCATTTTCAATTTTGTATTTAAATTTTCCTTGTGAATTAATAAGTTCTTGAATGAAATCAATTAACTGACTAAGTATTGAAGGTGATTTTTGCGTTCCAGCTTTGAGCAATTCATCATTTAAAGTAATTTCACTTGGAATATTTATTAAATTAATTTCTTCCTTATCTTTAATTTCATTTTCAAAATTATTTAAATATGTAGTTTTTCCAGAACCATTTATTCCAATTAATACTTTAAAAATACTTTTGTTTTCATCATTAATAAATTTTTCTATTTCATCTTTAATTTCTTTACTATAACAAAAATTTTGTTCTGTTTTTTTTGACATTTTATAAAACCTTTCAATTCTTATGGGAGACTTTCAAATTCGTTGGAAACGTCTTAATGACAACTAATAAAATCTTAACAAAAAATTAAAAAAACATAAAATTATTTTTATTGCATAATAAAAAGATTTAAGAAAAAAAATTCTTAATTATTTTTTAAATTTAA
>JAGBPV010000087.1 GCA_017633195.1 bacterium | reverse complement strand
TTAAATAGAGAAAATATAATATATTTTGGTCGTTTAGGCTTTCAAAAAAATATTAAAGGATTAATGACTATTAACAATAGTATTAATAAAATTGATTTTTATGGTTCAATGGAACAAACAAAATACAGTAAAGAAGTTTATAAAATTTTACAAGAAAAAAAATGATATAAAGGTGTTTTAGATCAAAATAACTTGTATACAACAATTAATAAATACAAGTTTTCTATAAATTATTCTTTTTTTGAAGGTTTCCCATTTAGCATTGTTGAATCATTATCATGTGGCGTTCCAGTAATAGTAAAAGACAGTTTTACTTCTGCTAGTTTTTTAACTTCTTATGATCATAGATTGCTTATTCCAAAGAATGCAAATAATGAAGAAGCAATTAAACAAATCAATTCATTATTAAATTTAAGTGATGAAGAATATTTAGAGCTTTGCAAGAAAGCTCTTAAGTTTTTTCAAGAAAACCTTAGTTATGAAATTTTTGAAAAAAAGTGATTAGAAATATTTAATAAGTTTTTAAAATAGTTTTTATCTTTTAAAATATTAATTACACTTATTGATATAATTGATAAAAATATCTTGTAAGAATTGTATCTTTTCATAAAACAACTTATTAAACTTTATATATTCTTATATTATTTGCATACTAACATAATTAGAACTTCTAACTTTTAAATTAATTATCAAAAAGTTATTGAAGATTTAAGTCATATACTATCTATCATTAAAATACCAAAATAGAATTTAGTTATAGTATTATATTAGGAACTGTATTATTACAATGAATATTTTAAAATATAGAATTGATATTTTAAATTAATTATGAGGTTTCACTCAATGCAAACTAATAAAAATGTTCTTTTAATAGTTCCATATAAATTAGATAAAGTTGGTGGTATAGAAACATACAATAAATTATTAATAAAAATTATTAAAAATAATTTTTTAAATATTAATATTGATATTCTACTAACTGAGATTTCAATTAAACAAATCGATAAAAACGAAAAATATGATGATATTTATCAATATCATGTAAATAATTTCAAATCTAAAAATATTTATATTAATTGGTTTTTATCTCCTTTATTAGTAAAAAAAACAATTAATCAATTATTAAATAAAAAAAAATATAGTCTAATTATTAATTCAACTAGTATTTATCTTAAACAATTAGTAAGATTAAATAATTACTTTTTAATTCAGCACAATTCTTTTAATGTCTATAAATTTAAAGAAATAAAAAACTTTAGTAATTTCATAAAAAAAATATCAAGAATATTACTTTTTCAGAAATTTCCATTTGATAAAACTAAGAATGTTATTTTATTTGATAATGACAACAAAGAATTATATTTTAAATTATTTAATAATAATGCAAATATTCATTGTATTGCTTTATGCAGTCAAAACAAAAAAGATGCTTTAGATAGCAAACAAATTATTTTAAATAGAGAAAATATAATATATTTTGGTCGTTTAGGCTTTCAAAAAAATATTAAAGGATTAATGACTATTAACAATAGTATTAATAAAATTGATTTTTATGGTTCAACTGAACCATCAAAATACAGTAAAGAAGTTTATAAAGGTTTGCAAGAAAAAAAATGATATAAAGGTGTTTTAAATCAAAATAATTTGTATACAACAATTAATAAATACAAGTTTTCCATAAATTATTCTTTTTTTGAAGGTTTCCCATTTAGTATTGTTGAATCATTATCATGTGGCGTTCCAGTAATAGTAAAAGACAGTTTTACTTCCGCTAACTTCTTAACTTCTTATGATCATAGATTGCTTATTCCAAAGAATGCAACTAATGAAGAAACAATTAAACAAATTAATTCATTATTAAATTTAAATGATGAAGAATATTTAGAACTTTGCAAGAAAGCTCTTAGGTTTTTTCAAGAAAACCTTAGTTATGAAATTTTTGAAAAAAAGTGATTAGAAATATTTAATAGGTTTTTAAATTAGTTTTATATTATGAAAAAATAAAAACTATATTTTAGTTGAATAAATCTCAGATTATTTATATTTAACTGTTATAAAAATTTATTTGCTTAAAAGTGAACAAAAGAATAAAGAATTATTCAAAACTGAATCAACTTAGACATAGACATGAGATTTTGACAAAAAGTCAAATTTCATTTTTTTATAAGAGTAGGGTAATTACTGCATATAAAAAACCACTTGTATAAAACTACAAAGTGGTTTTTTCGTTAATAAAATAAATTAATTATTTTTTATATTTAAACTTGGACATTAAAATTGGGCAATAGTTCTTTCAAATAAAGGAAGGATTATTGTTTTTTATGTCTAAACAATTAAAACCAGAACAATGACTTGAATTGTTCAATATTTACGAAACATTTGGTACTAAAGCTTTGTGATATAAATACGCAGCTTATCGAGAAATAAAGAAAAATACCAAATATTTCTTTTTCAAAAAATATAAGAAATTTTTGTACCATAATAGAGATATGAACACATTAATTTCTATGACTGGCAAAGCACCAAAAAAAGGCACCAAATCAGGTCGTCCTAAAAATTCCAAAGATAAAATTGAAATTTGAAAAGAATTTATGGATAAAATTGGCAAGGATGAAGTTGCTAATATTTTTAAAAAAATGGTTGATGATGGAAATGAAGATTTTATTGATACCATCAAAGAAATTATTAAGAAAAAATCCGAATTATCTTCGCGAAAAATGGCCACTATTTTAGGTATTTCTAAATCATCTATTTGTAATCTTCGAAATTGAAAAGAAAAGTCACCTAATAAACGTAAGTTAAAGAAGCAAAAACTGGCCAATATGATTTATGACATTCTTGTCGAACACTCTTTCAGAGTTGGCCGCGAACCAATTGCCCAAATAATGCTTAAAAAGTATGGAATTTCCATTTCTGGACGCCAAGTTGGAAGAATTATGCGTGAAAATCATTTGGCTTGTGAAATCAGAGTAGCACGTAAGATTTCGGAAAGAAAAGATACAACTGCAACGGTTCCAGATCTAGTAAAAAGAGATTATGATAATAAAAATCATAAAGAAATTATTCGTGCTAGCGATGTAACTTATATAACTGGAACCTGCGATGCACCACAAAATTTTGTTTACCTTTCCGTAATAATTAATCATCGCACTAAGGAAATTGAATCATGAGAATTATCAATGTATAATGATGCAAAATTAATCATTGATTCGTTTACTGCTATTAAGCATAAACTTGCTGGATCGATTGTTCATACTGATCATGGTGCAGATTACACATCAAAATCATATCAAAACATGCTTAGCAAGTATCACGCTACTCAATCAATGTCACGAATTGGAAATTCGCTTGATAACCGTGATGTTGAATTTTGATTCAGTATCTTTAAAACTGAATTAATTTATCGGTTAGATATTAAGAGAATGTTATTT
>JAGBPV010000086.1 GCA_017633195.1 bacterium | reverse complement strand
ATACTACTAATACCAAAACATCAAATACAAATCTAAAAACTAGTTGAAATATTGTTAGTTTATTAACAACATATATGAAAAATGATCTTGACCAATATTTTAAATATTATGGTAATAATTTTAAAAATAATTAAATTTTAAATTTAAACATGAATATTCAAAATGAACAATAATTCTTTGTGAAAAAAAGTATTATTGTTTTTTATGTATTAATAAATCAAGAACAAAAGAGTGGAATGAAGTAGCAATAATGAGCATATTATTGTGAATTTGTTAATTGAAAGAAGTATTGTTCTTCATTATATATAACAAGTTCTTTGCAAGTACAGTTCATAATCATGCTTGAATTCAAATTTTAAATAATAATTAAGATAATGAATTACTTTAAATTCAACTTCCTTTATCTTTTTTTAAAACCATATGTATGATTGATGAATAGATTGTAAAAGATATATAGTTTATGTTTAGAAATAATACTATAATATAATTATCAAATAAGTTATACTGCAAGATTAAGCTTATTTATAAATACTGAACAATTAAGAAATTAATGAATCAAATATATTAAACAGTGTATTTATTTAAAATGCAATTATTAAAAATATTAAAAAATAATTATTTTTTATTTATTTGTAGTAGAATAGTGTTATAGGTGTTTATATCATAAACTTATATTTTTTATAAGGAGGTGATATTTATGAACATGAAAAATAAAGAAAACTTATTTGTCATTGATTCTATTTATTTATCACTTATTACAATACACTTATTTATATATCAACAAGGTAGTTATGGTTTCTTAGTAACTAAAATTAAAAATAACAATAAACAAATAAAAGAAAAATTTAGAAGTACTTTAATTCATCATGATGAAGATTTAGTTGCAAATTCTTTAATTAACATGATTAGTTTTGAAGTGACTAAAAAAACTAAAAATTTCATTAAAAAAAATAATAAATATGATAAATTAACTATCTAATTGTTTAATTATTTTTTTAAAATTATAATCTTAAACAAAAATACTATATTTTACGTGGATTTATATATAATTCCTATCTTTTGAATACACAAAATAATATTTTAAGAAAGTATATGTAAGAATGCTGTGCAATAATTTTCTTATTTTGCATAGACCATATCTTATTTTGTATTATCTAAGAATTTTAATTTTAAAAGTAGCTTATATAAATATCTAATTTATATATATATATATTGTTTTGATATTTGAATTTACTATATTTGTTTTTTATAAGGAGAAAATAATATGAAAAATAAGAAGAAATTTAACTATTTATTATTAGGTACTAGTGTTCTTGGTGCATTAGCAATTATAGCTGGATCAACTGCAGCAGTAACATCAAGCATTTATAACAATAAAGAAAAAAATAATGCAAATAATAATGAAACAAAGCAAAATAATGCAAAAATTGCAAGTGCTTTAAGCAATTATATTACTAATCCAATTGTAATTGTTTCATCAACAATTACATCAAATAATGCTATATTACAAAGCAATAGCAATTTAATAAAGTCTTTAATTATAAATGGTATTAAAACTCAGTTAAATGGTAATAAGATTAGTATAGGTAATTCTATATATACTGAACAAGAATTATTAAATAATATTAATATCCAATTACCAGATAGTGTTAGTTATATTGATTATTTAAATGGATGATTAAGCAATGTAACTTTAAGTTATGGAACTGGAACTAACAGTGTTGTTATTCATCCAAATAATGGAACTAGTTATACAGTACAAGGATTTGCAAAACCTAGTACAAATAATCCAACCGTTAATAAAAATATTGCTAATAAATTAACTACATATATTGCTAATCCAATTCAAATATCTGATAAGCTTACAGCAAGTAATGCTTTAAATAGTTCAAATCAAAGTATAACAATTTCTTTAATTAAAAATGCAATTGCTAAAGATATTGGAACTAATTTTATAACTATTGGAAATGTAATTTATAGTGCACAAACATTAATTAATAATCTTAATGTAATTTTACCAACATCAGTTAGTTCAATAAATAATGATTATGGAACATTATCTGGTGTTGTATTAAGTTATGGAAGTGGCAATAATAGTGTTGTTATTCAAACACAACAAGGTAAAAATGCTTTTAATGTAATAGGATTTTTGTCTGCAACAAATTCTAAAAACACAAATAATTCATCTATTTCTCAAGATATTGCATCAAAATTAGGTTCATTAATTAAAAATGCAATCGCACTAGCAAATGGATATAATTTAACAGCTGCACAAAGTATAGAAACTTCATCAAATCAACAAACTTTATCTACAGCTATTAAAGAAGCAATAAGTAATGAAATTAATTCTACTACTATAACAATTAATGATAAAGTTTATCAAGTAAGTAAACTTATTAGTAATATTAATATAACTTTACCAGACCAAGTATCAAATCAAAATAACAATAGTGGAATTTTGGAAAATGTTACTTTATCTTATAATGGATATAACATTGAAAATGCAAGTAATAGTAATTTATATGAAGTTACAAATTTTGCTATTCCAAGTTCTCAAGACCAAGATAATCAAAATAATGCAGTTGCAACTTATCTAAACTCATTATTAAATCAAATTATTCAACTTGATAATCCAACTTATAGTCAAGATTATGCTAATCAAGCATTAATATTAAATCCAGTAAGTTTAAAAAAAGCAATTATAAATGCAATTGGATTAGAAATTACTAAGCAAATAAGTGATTTTCCAATTAATAATATTTATTATTCTATTTCAGATATAAAACAAAATTTAAATGTTACTTTACCAACAAATATTAGTGAAAATGATGAAAAAAATGGTCAAATATCAAATGTTAATTTATATTATAAAAATATTGAATTAAGCAATACTAGTAACACTAATAACTTTATTGTTCAAGGATTTAAAACAACCACTTTACAAAATATTTTGAATCAACCAACATCTAGTACAAGTACTGGATCAAATCAAAATAACAAAACAATTAAGTCTAATATAATAAGTCAATTAAACAGTGAATTAAATCAATATATTAATGTTATAGGATATAGCAATACTACTGCAACTAGTGCTTTATCTAATGAAAATAGTTTAGATAATGCAATTATTTCATCTTTACAAAAAGAAATTTCATCTTTTACTTTTAACAATATAGTTTTTGATCCACAAGATATTTTTAATACTAATACTTTAACAATAAAAATCCCATCTTCTAATGCAATCATTGATAATGGACAAGAAATTAGTAATGTAACAATTTATTTTGAAAATTCACAATTATCTAATACACAAGGTCAATATTTTATTGTAGGAAGTTTTAAAGAAGAAACTTCTCAAGGAAGTAGTGTTAGTCAACAAATAGCAAATAAACTTGATTCTTTATTAAGCAATATTATTAATGTTGCACAATATTATTCAATGGATACATATACAGCTGCAGAAGCTTTAAATAACCAAGCAACTGATAGTTTAACTAATGCAATTATTAGTGCTATTAAATCTGAACTTGGAACTAATTCAATTGAAATTGACAATAATTCATATTCTATAAATAACATTGCAAAAGAACTAAAAGTTTCTTTACCAAGTTCAATTTCATTAACAGATGATGAAAATGCACAAATTCCAGGAGTAACTTTGTCATATGATAATATTTCATTAACCTGAAATACTAATTCATCTAGTTCTTCTAGTTCATCAACAACAAGTTCTTCATCATCTAACACTCAATTCATTGTTGAAGGATTTGCTAAAGCATCTGCTACTCAAGCAGGATATTATCCTGGTGGAAAAGGAAGTAGTACAAATAGAAATCATCAAATTGCTAAAACTCTTGATTCTTCTTTAAGTCAAATAATTAATGTAGCAAATTATGATTCAATGAATTCCATAACTGCACAAGATGCATTAAATAATCAAACATCAGATAATTTAAAACAAGCAATAACT
>JAGBPV010000085.1 GCA_017633195.1 bacterium | reverse complement strand
GATAAATACAAAAAAATATGAAAATATCCAAAAATAATTCAGTCTTATAAAAATAAGACAAATAAGATATAGATTTTTTATAAAAAAAGTATTTTTTAAACAATATATTACATATGCAGCATTATTTATAACTGTGCAAGTGTATGCTAGAGCACTAGCAGATGATATTTTAAATAAAACAAACAGACAATTTGTTATTCCAATTTATCAAAGACCTTATAGGTGAGAAAAAAGATCAATGTGATAGATTATTCATTAATATTTATAATTGTGGACAATTTCAAAAAGCTAAAAGCTTATAATCCATTTCTTTAAAATAATTTTTTTTGATATTAATTTCTTAAACTTCAAATTCACTCTCCAACAAAATTTATTTTGCTATTTTTGATGAATGTATAAACTGGTTTTTACTAATTATAATATTTTATGTATAAATGCAATTAGAGATATTGTATATGAAATACAATACAAACAAATTTCACCTCTTAATTTTTATTTGCATATTGATATATCTTGTTAAAAACCAATTTGACTTTTTATAAGTAGAATTTTGATTTAGCAATTAAAAACAGAAGTTATAATAATAAAAATATTAAATTTTAATTATTCTCTAAATCCAATGTTCAAGTTTATTTCACATCTTTTTGCATAATTTGATTTTTTTAAATAAAAATGCACTGCTTTTTAGCAATGCATTTTATTTTAAATTTAAAAATAATTTAATAATTAAACAACAACAATTTTCTTAGGTTCAGTGATTACTGATGATGATTTATTTTGTGCTACTAATTTCTTTAATTCTTCAACTGCTGCTTCAGTTGCTGAATCAATTGAATCTTCTTCTTCTTGTTCTTCTTCAAATGAAGATCTATATTGTTTTAATCCTCATGGTAATACATTTGAAGTTTTTACAATAATTAATACTAATAATGAAGTTATTGTAAATGAGTAAGCTGCTGCTAAACATGCTGCACCTAATTCAATACCAAATTGATAACCATGTCTCATATCAGGACTTGAATAATAAATATGTGGAATTAATGAAGAAGTATCATATGAAATATCATGAATCTTAGTGATTGCTCCATGAATTATACCAGCTGGTAAACCTGCAGGTGCATAAACACCACTTGCTGATTGAACAATATCTGATTCACCTAATAAACTTGGAGCAGGACTTAAGATGAATGCACCAATTAATAATGCTCCAACAAATCCAGTCATACCATGAACACTAAATACATCCATAGCATCATCAATACGTTTGTTTCTTTGAACAAGTTGTAATGTTGCAAATGATACAGTAGCAACAATTGCTCCAATTGGGAAACCTGCTCAAATTGGAACTAATCCAGCACATGGAGTAATTCCTGCTAAACCAGCAACAAATGCTCCAGCAACACTAACAGCACTCATTTTTCTGTGATTTGCCATGTATTCAAGAAGCATTCATACAATCATAGCAAAACATGGAGCTAATGCTGTATTTACAAATCCTCTTAGTGCTTCACCATTAACAGCCATAGCACCACCACTATTAAATCCAAATCATCCAAATCATAAGAAAGCAATTCCTAACATTACTAAAACATTACTTGCTTTTTTAAATGATTCATCTTTCTTTAGTGGTTTTCTTCTTCCTAATACTAATACTGTAGCTAAAGCACCAAATCCAGCAGTAGTATGAATTACGATTCCACCAGCTCAATCTAATACACCAATTTGAGCTAAGAATCCTCCACCTCAAATTCAGTGACAAACAGGAATATAAATTAAGTATTGTCATAAAATAATGAAGATAATATATTTTCCTCATGTCATTCTATCTGCAAATGCACCTGTCATTAATGGTGGAGTAATAATTGCAAACATTAATTGGTAAATAAAGAATGCAATTAATGGAACATGTGGCGCATAAACAGGATCAACTGTAAATGCATGATTTTGTACAATCACTTCTCATACTAATCAATGAGTAGGATTACCTAAAATTCCTCCTCCAATATTTGGACCAAATGCCAAACCAAAACCTCAGAATATTCAAATAATTGAAGTTATTGGAATAGAAACAAGAGATTGCATAATTGTTGTAAGAACATAATTCTTACGATCTAACCCAGCATAGAAAAAACCTAAACCAGGAATCATGAACAGAACTAATAAAGCACAAATCAATACATAAGCTGTATCTCCAGCACTTAATCCACTAGCTTCTGTTGCAGGAATCAAAGTATTCATTTCAATTCTTTCTCTTTAATTTTTTGTAATATACTTTTTATTATATAAAAATAAAAAATAAATACCATTAATTATTACTTTTATATATTAAATTTTTAATTAATTCTAAAGTTTTTTGAATTAATCCATATAAACTAGCAGATTTATTATTACTTGTCGCACTCATAGCATTTTTGATATTATTTAATAAACCTGGAATAATTACAATTAAATATTTATTTTGTTTTTCATATTCACATAATAATTTATATAAATTAGTTCAAACTTGTTCATCATAAGGCAAAATATCTAAATTTATTAAAACAATTAGATCAGAATGAGAAAAAGCATTTAAATATTTGTTGTATGAATCATCATTTAAATATTTATTTTTAATTGCATCATAAAAATTAATTAAATCAATATAACTTACATAAATATTATTATTTGCTAATGAAATTAAATATTCATGAAAAAATAATTTAAATGCTTCTTCATTTTCTTTTTCAATTAAGAAACTTGCTAATTTATTAAATTTATTAATTTGTTTATCATAAATTTTTTTTACAATCATTTTTAAATAATTTAATAATTGGGATTTAGTATTTTTATTAATATATTCAAAAGCCTTGATAATATCACAAAATTCTTTGTCATGAAAATCATCAATTAAAAAGTAATGTTTAAACTTAAATTGGTTCTTTTTAATTAATTCTTTTTTGCAAATTTCTCTTTTAATTACTAAAACATAATTATTTTTTGCATCTAATTCTAAATAAGGAATTTCATGATATTTAGAATTAGAACATATATTATTTAAAATGCAATTTTTATATTCATTTAATAGCTCATTTAATAAATATGCATTGTCTTTATGTTTTAAGATTTGTTTTAAAACCTTTTTATCTAAATGATCAAAATATTTTAGAAGTTCATTATACAAAAAATCTTGATCAAGATTTTGATCAAAATTCAATATATTATCACTATCTAAAATATCTTCTTTTTTATTCTTTTTAATCATCTTAATCATTTAAGTGTTCTAAAAATAAACTTAAATTGAATTCTTCATTACTATTATGGTTTTTTTCAAGATCATTTGTTATATTAATATTTTCTTTTTTAAAATTATTATTTAATTTAGGATTGTGAAATTTATTACCTAATTTAAAGTTTCTTAAGTGATTTAAAATATCATTTTCACTCTTTAAATTTAAGTTATTAATAGTTTGACAAACTTTTTTAAAATAATTTAAATTAAATTTACTAGTTTCAAAAATAACAAAATCTGCAATTAAATTAATAATCAAGTTATTAAAACCATATTTTTTAATAAGTTCATTCATATTTTTTAATGTATAAGCATTAGGTTCATCTTTAATAACTATTTTATAAAATTGATTAAAACTATAGTTTTCATATCAATCAAAAATTTCTCTTTTTGATTTTTCATCAAAATCAAAGTTTTTAAATAATTCAATATTTCTTAAATTATTTTGATTACTACTAATTTCTTTAGTATTATTTGATGCTTCTATAACTTCTAATTGTTTTTTAGAATCATAATTTAAGTTTAAAT
>JAGBPV010000084.1 GCA_017633195.1 bacterium | reverse complement strand
TTTATACTAATCAAATTAATGTTAATTTAGCTAATACTAAACAATTAACACTAAATATTCAAAATAATGTGGCTAATGTTACTTATAATGAAAATGACATATATTATCAAGTAGCAGCAAATGAAAATGTTTGAGAACCAATTTCAAATCCATGTAGTTTATTTAATGTAAGTTTTAAAAACAATCAAATTATTTTTAGCAACTTTAAAAACAATATAAGTATTAATATAAAAATCATGAATATTAACTATAATTTATATAGTAATATTGTTACTATTCAAACTTATGATTCTAACACTTCAAATGCTTTGGTACTTAACAAGTATGAATCAAATTTAATATCTAACTTCTATTTAATAAACAATTCTTTCAAACACAATTCAAATAATGTAAATAAGATTAAGAATTATTTAATAACAAAACAAAATATCATTTTCCATTTTAGTTATTTTTCATCAAATCTTAGTAACTTTAATTTAATATACAAAGATTAATTTAAACTTTAATACATATAAAAAGGAAGATATAAATATGAAAAAAAGAAAAATTATTAAAGGTTTATTAATAAGTTCAAGTATTGCTATTTTATCATTATCAATTTCATTAAGTTTATGTTTAACAAAAAAACAAGAAAATAATCTTAGTGTTTCAAATAATATATCAAATAATAATATATCTACTACCAATAAAATTAATAATACAACTAATCCTTTAAATAGCAATATTAATTATTATGTTAATAATGGATTTTATACAGCAATATCTAATAATGAAAATGTAATAACAATTGGACAAATTACTTATTCATTAAATAATACAAATTTTACTGCTAGTGTAATTAATATTGCAAATGGAATTTCAGATTTAACTATTCCTGGAATGATAATTTCTAAAAATAATTTTTATAATGTAACTAGTATTGCACAAGGAGCTTGTTTTAATAAGCAATTAAGTAGTGTAAGTTTTCCAAATAGTATTGTAAGTATAGGAGCAGATGCATTTGCTAATAATTTGTTAACTAATATAACCTTACCAAATAGTTTAGTAAACTTAGGAAATAATGCTTTTAGTAATAATCCATTTTATGAAGGTACAGTTATTAATTTACCTTCTAAATGTGTATGAAATAAGAATGGTAATTTAGCACCATTTAATAATAATCAAAATGCTGGACAATTTACTAGATGTGTAAAATATATTATTCAAAATCTAGCAGTTTATGGATATGTTTATCAATCAAATTGTTGAAAAATTGTTTCATGAATGCCACAGGTTGCAAATTCATTTAGCAATGAAGTAAAATCTGATAATCATATTTTTACATCAAATCAAACTATATCAAATGAAGTTTCTCCATCTCAACCTTTTAATAATAGTTTTACCTTTTTAAATTATTCATTAAATTATGCAAAAATTCAAGACAATGCCATTGTAGTAACATCAAGTAATTCATCAGTACAACAAATATATGGTTTTAGCGTATCAAATAATCAACCTTCATTTTATTGAATTAATCCTAATTATCAAGCAACCAATAATTTTGTAATTCAAATTTCAAATCCAAATAATAATAACAAATTAGTATACAGTAATTTAAATTCATATTCAAAAACAACTGTACCAATTAGTTATGGAGATGTAGTTTGAATTTATGATAATGAAGCTAATCTTGAAAGTTATGATAGTCAAGGTACTAATTGTTTTTTAGCTACTGGATTAAAAGCTAATCAAATTACTTCAAATAATATTAATGATTGTGGAATTAGTCAATTTTTTAGTGGTGATTACAATTCTGTTAATGATCAAATAGATTATTTTATTGTTACACAAAATGGTTTTATTCCATACCAACCTGTCATACACGTTAATGTAAATTGTTTACAACAAAATGTAACAAATTTCAATTTAACAGGAACAGCATTAGCAAATCATATAATAAAAGCAACAATTGATAAAAAATCTTATGAAGCATTAAGTAATAGTGATGGAGAATTTAGTATTCCAATTACACCAAGTTCACCAATTGCTTTAGGAAGTAGTGTATATGTTACATGCAAAGGATGTTTAACATATATAAACTCATTAGTTGGTAAGAATCCTTTAAATGCAGGTTTTTTATTTGAAGATGGTACAAATGCTGAATTTGGTATATTACCAGATGGATATACAGGAAATTTTAAATTATGAAATTATTCACAATTTTCTATGCCGTTGTTTAATAATCCTAATGCTAATACAGAACAAGCATATACTTCTTCAAATAGTATTTCACCTGTTTATTTTTCTATGAATATCACTTTAACTGATTCATATACTAATAATCAAAATAAAACAATTAGTACTGAAGTAGTAATTAATGAACCTATTAATAAAAATTGTGCAAATAGTTTAAATACACGAATTCAGCAACTAAAATATAATCCATCATACACAAATACTTTCACAATTAGACTTCCTAATAGTGAATATAGTTTTTATACAGCAATTTGTAATTCTAATATGATTCCAATTCAAAAAACAAGTTCTAATGGATATACAACTTATACTTTTAAGATTACTAATAATAATATCTATGCTTCTAATCCAACAGGATACACTTATTCTGTTTCATCAGGTTTAAATGGTTATGGTTTTAATGCAGCATGAGTTGCTAGAAACTTTATGATGGTCAATACAAGTAATAGTGGTCAAGGCGGTGATTATGATGATTATAATGCAAAAAATTTCTATGATCCTACTGCATTAATGTGACAAACTGTAAAACAAATTACTAAAAACCATGAATCTGTTTATGAAAAAGCTGTAGCAATTAACGAATGAGTATATAACAATATGACTTATACACCATCATACAGTTATGGTCATACAATTAGTCAAACTTTTAATCATTTAGAAGGTGTTTGTGGAAATTATGCTGATTTAGCAGCAATAATGTGTATGATGGCTGGACTTGTTAGTAGAGTAATTACAGGAGATACTAATTCATTAAATTATTTTACAGAAAATAGTCCACAAAATATTGATCATGCTTGAATGCAAGTTTGAGATGAACAATTAGGTTCATGAATTACTTTGGATCCAACTTGAGATTGATTCTTTCCTTATGGAGATGTACAAGATCAATTTAATATTTGAAGAAGCAATATGAATGTTTCAATAGTTTTTTGACCTCAAGGTACAAATTACTTTAGTTATTTTACAAACCATATGTATGATGCATTATTAGATTATGGAAGATACATGGCATATGTTGGTAATGATCCAGGAACATACTATCCAATGAGTTATGCAGCTGGAGTAAGTCAATTATTAAATAGTGCTTCAAAATTGTCAGTAAATGAATCAGATATCTTAGTGAATCAATAAATTATAAATATTCATTTAAAAATATAATTAAACATAAAAAAAATATGGGATTTAATAAATTCAAATCTCATATTTTTATCAATCATTAAAAATTAATAAATTATTTTTTGTCTAATTTGTATTTACTTCTTTAATTTGCATACTTGTATATGAATTTCCATTAATGTTCAATTTAGTATTAGCTAAATTATCTTCAATTTTATTTAAAATAAGTTGAAATACAGCATCATAATTGTTTCAAGATAGTGCTTCACTTGTAGTTAAATTTGATGAAATAATAATTAGATCAGAAATTAATGCACTCAATTTATTTGCTATAAGTTCTTGTTCACTTTTTAAAGTGTAATTTGAACAATACAATGAAATAACTGTTGTTATAACTGGTGCTAAACAAAATGTACTTATGCATAAAAGTACAAATAATGTTTTCTTATTTTTTCATGAGTCATTGAAGTGCTTCCTTAAAAATTATTTAACGTTTTTATTTATAGTGTTTTAATGTAGTGAGTGATAAAATTTCTGTACTTTTATAAGTAACTCTTGAAGTTTGTAAGAATTCTTTTTTCTTACAATAAAATGAGCATCTATGTATATCTTAAAAGATTGCAATAATCAAATCTTTTTTGATCATTATGAAATAAAGGATTTCTAATAATCTAAGAATGTTTGGTATTAATAAATCCACTAATAATAAATGTTGTTTGAAGTTTGGAATTAGTGTTAGGACTTAAGATATAGTTGGCATATGATAATGAAACTCCTGGAATTTGTGAAATTGTCTTGTTTTTTAAAGAAGTTGGTAAATTAATTGTTATATTATTTCCAATTTCATAACTAGAATATGCAATCCCATCAAATATAAATAATTTAATCTTATTTTGAATAAGATTTTCAATTGTACTAATGATTGCTTGTTTTAGAGCAGGTGCTTGATTATTTAAAGCATTACTTGCAATATATAAATTCATATTATTGTATGCTGAGACATTAATTATTTGTGGTAACAACAAATCCAATTCAGTAACTATTTGTTGTGATCTTTTATAATTTGTATTAATTTCATTCAATGTAGTATTTTGAAATCCATCAACTATAAAATAGTTTGAATCTGTTGCAGGACTTAAAATACCTGTTAAGTTTTGGCTCATATATGATAAACTAACACCTTCAATTTCTGCATGTAGATCAGCTTGAACAGAAATAGAACTTGGCAAATTGACAGTTATATTATTTGTAATTTCAGTAGCAGTATATGAAAGATCATTCACTATAAATAACCCTATATTATTTGTAATTTCATCATCAATTGAAGCAAGAATTGCTTTTTCTAAATCACTTGCATCATTGCTTAAAGCACTTGCTGCTGTTAATGAACTAATATCACTTTCATTTGAAATGTCAATTGTATCATACAATACTGAACTTAAAGTATTTCAAACACTAGTTGCTCTAGCATCAATATCATTTTGAAGAAGTGAAGTGTCCTTATTAAATCCACTTACTATGAAAGTATTTGATCCAGTTTTAGTTTTTAGTAAAATTCCAGCATATGATAAAGCAACATTGGGAATTTGTGCATCTGTATCATTTGTTCAAGAAATTGCTTGTGGTAGTTCAATGCTTAATTCTTTCAAAATATTTGTCAAGATAAAGTTACCAGCATTATTTTTTGAACTAATGAAGGTTGTGATTTCTGGTTTAATAGCACTCATAATTGCTGCTTTTAATTCTGCTGGTTCACTATATAATGCATCTAAAGCAGTATAACTATTGATCTCATTATTTGTTGAAATGTTTATATCATCTTGCAAAAATCAAGATAAACCATTAGCAATTGCTTGATTCGTAAGGATATTTTTATCATTATTACCAGGTGAATCATAAAAACCAGTAATGGTATAAGTAGGAGTTTTGACTGTTATAGGAATATTCATGTAAGATAACTTTACTTCTAAAGCATTGCTGTTTGAAATACTTTTAGGAAATGTGATTTCTATATGATTTAAAACATTGGCAAAAGTTCATGATACTGCATCTACTGTAACCCATTTACCATTAAAAAAAACATTATTTTCAATAGCATCAATAATTGCATTTTGCAAAATATTTTGATTTTGTAATGCTTCATTTGCAGTATATAGATCCATATTATCATAATTTGCTACATTTAAAGAAGCAGGTAAGAGTCAACTTATTTTATTTGCAATTTTTTGATTTTGCTCATCTTGCATTTTGGTATTTGCTAAAGATATATTTTTAAATCCCACAATAGCGTATGTTCCTAATCATGTATTACTTGAGATTTCTTCATGATTATAAAATAAACCAACATCACGGATTTGGGATTTTTGATTGTTTAGTGGTGAAATTGAATTAGGTAAAATGACTGTTAAACCACTAATAATTTCTTCAAGAGTATATGACACACCTTCAAAACTAAACAAGTCAATATTATTCTTAATTTCAGTTTCAATAGCACTAATGATTGCTTCTTGTAAATTACTTAAAAGATTAGTTGAACTATTATTAATAAATGTGTTTGCATTATTTAATGCTTCTTGTGCAGTATATGAACTCATGTTTTCATAATTAGCAACATCAATAAAGTTATTTAATATTAAACTTAATTGATTAGCAATTTGTGTGTTTCTATTTAACTTATTTCCATTAACAACTGGTCCAACCCCAACTGTATTAATTGCTTCTAAGGTTGTAGAGTTAAAACCAATAACTACAAATGTTTTTGCATTACCATCCTTAGTTTTAGTAGTTATTAATTCTCCATTATAAAGCAATTTAACGTTTGATATTTTTGCATTAATATTATCACTTGTTGTAACTGCTGTTGGTAATATAATTGTTATGTTTTTTAAAATTTCAGAATCATTTAAATTACTTGATAAATTAAATATAATAGTTTTATTTGCAACTTCATTATCAATTGCATCCATAATTGCTTGTTCTAAATCCGCTTTATGCTGACTTAAAGCAACTGCTGCAGTATATGTATTCATCTTTTCATAATTAGCAACATTAATTATATTAGTACGAGTATTGCTAATAGTTTCATTATGAATATTTGCATTATCATTGTTACTAATTGAATTATTTTTATTTGAGTTATGGTTTGATTGTGTTGAAGATGAATTAGTATTGTTGTGAGCTAATGCTTCATTTTTAAATCCATCTACAATAAAAGTTTTTTGTATAGAATTTGAACTGGTTTTATTAGTTAGTACAATTCCATCATATTTCAATATCACACCTGTAATTTCTGAATCAGAAGGTGAAATTGAAGAAGGTAAATTAACTGTTATCTTATTTATAATTTCATTAGTTGTTATATTTATCTTATTAAATAAGTTTATTTTCTTTTCAATTTCTTGTTTAATTACACTTTTAATAGCATTTTTTAGATTCATTTCTTCACTATTTAATGCTTGAAATGCTGTATATGAACTCATATTGTCATAAGAATGCACATTAATCGGATTATTAATTATTGAACTTAGTTGATTTGCAATTATGGCACTTTTAAGATTATCTTGTTTAATATTGCTTGATGTAGTTTGAGCAATTAAAGCTGTTGTTCCTGCTGATAAAGCAATTATGCCAATGAAAGTAGAACCAATTATAATTTTTTTCTTGTTCATGAATAGCTCTTTTAAGATCCTAAATTAAAATTATCTGTTTGAAAAATAAATCATAAGTATATATAACAAAAAAGAGACAAAGTAATTTCATTTAAACAATTAAATTAATAACTTAGTTTCTTTTAAATATATTCTTCCTATTTATTATTCTTATAAATATTAATACATTTGTATTTATTTTGGTAATATTTTTGAAAAATAAGAAGTAGTTTTTATAATGAAAAATTATGATATTTTTACTACCATTTCATTAAATTAAAAAATCCCTTTTTCTTTTATTGCTCTTACTAATCTTATAAAAATAATTTCTAAATAGTCGATAAATACATTTACTTAATTTCTTTAGGTTTAATTAATATTACATTGTTATTTTGAAGTCAGAATGACAAACTTGTGTTAGAAATTATACCATGAAATACAAAACCAAGTTCAGAAAATTCATTACTACTATTTACAGTTGGCAAGCCAATTTCTTTGTTGAGAAATCAATTAGATAAATTATCCAACATCTCATCTTTAGTTATTATCATGCCATATATTATTACTTTATTTGGAAGTAAATTTGATACTTCATTCATTATAGAATTATTTATTGAATCAAATATTTCTTTATTATATGGTTTATCTTGTTGAAAATTATTGCATGCATCATAATATTCTTGCGCAGTATAAATTGACGTAATATTATATGGTCCATTAAGTTTGTCTTCTAAATATGAACAAATTATTATCACCCCACCAATAATTACCATCATTTTGGTTTGTCCCATTAGTAATTAAATCAGGAGTAATTGGTGTAAAACTATATACATCCCAAGAATTTGTATGTGTGGAATTGTAAATAGGAGTTAAATTTTCATTAGAATTTTCTCCATAAAATATTCCGATCATATTATTAACATTTCCTGATTTAATTTGAGCAACTGTAACACCTTTTATTAATAAAGTAATATGAATCTTTTGCAAAATATCATTCTTGGGATAAACTGTTCCGTTAATTTCAATATTATCAGTTTTTATATTATTTGATATTATGCTAATAATTTCATTTTGAAATACTGAAAATGGATTTACATTATTATTTGCTAGAAAACCATTGCTACTTTCTCCATTTCCTAGAATTCCACCATTATTAGCTGGAATTGGAAAAGGATAAGTTGCATTATATCAAATCGCATTGGTATAATTTGAATTATATGGAAGTACAATTGGATTAGGAATAATACTTGATAAATAATTTGCAATTGCTTTGTTTTGCATTTGTTGGGGAGTTAAAAAACCTTTAATTGTATATGCTGATGCACCTGATGGAATAATATTTGCTGCATCATTTTCACTATTTTGTGGATAATCATATATTAAATTTACATTATTTAACTCTGCATTGTCATTTTCAGTTTCTGTAACATCATTACTATTTGGAAGTTCAACTTCTAAAAATTGTTTTAATTCTTGTGGTGTTATTTTTAATCCATCTTCATAAAAAGTAGATACTTCACTACAAACCTTATTACTAATTAATTCTTGTAATTCATTAGGATATGAAGCTACATATTGTTTTGCAGTATAAGCACCATTTATAATAATTGGATTAGTTATAATACTACTTAATTGTGTAGCAATATTATTATTCACACTTTGTCAATCTGTATTGTTAATATTTGCAACACTAAATCCAGTAACATCTCATGAATTTGTGGAAGAAGAATTATAAATTGGTTTAGATATTGAAGAATCAATAGAACTGTTTCCTAAGGGTTGTCCATAATATAATGCAACAATATTATTTACTTCTACTTGTTCATTTTGACTATAAGTAACTCCTTGTAATAAAGTTAATATATCAATATTATTTAAAATAGTATTTTTAGAATATGAAATTCCATCAACTACTATATTATTAACTGTAATATAATTTTCAATTGCTGCAATTATTGCTTGTTTAAATAATAAAATATAATTACTGCTGCTTAAAGATTGTTGTGCTGAATAAGCATATCCTTTTAGCAATTGAATCGGATTTTTAATTATTTGTGATAATTGTTGTGCAATTTTTTCATTTTGTGCTGCTTGATTTGTATTTTCATTTGTTACTTTTGCTAAGTTTGTAACAGTATAATTTATTCCATTACTATTTTTTAATTCAATATTTTTATAAGATAAAGTTACATTAGGAATAGTTTGATTATTATTTTGTGAAGTAGTTACTGAGTTTGGAACAGTTATAGTAATATTTTGTAAGATTTCACTTGTTTCATATGAAATAGAATTAATAATAAAATTAGTTCCTAATTCATTTTTGATAATTTCTTTAATAGCATTAAACAAAATTTGTTTATTAGCATCTGATGAGATACTTTGTGCTGCTGTTAAATCAAATCCATTTGCTAAAGTAATTGGATTTTTTATTAATTTATCAAGTTCATTAACTATGTTATTATTTTGTTCTTGAATTTGTTTAGAATCTGGAATACTAAAACCTTGAATACTGAAACTTTTTGGTGAATTAGAAGGAATTATACTTGCTATATTATCATTATCTTCATATGTTAAACTTACATTATTAATGTTTCCATCATTTAATTCACTACTACTAATACTATTTGGGAATGTAATATGTATATTTTTAAGAATTTGATCAATAGGAACTGATACATTGTTATAAATTGTAAGATCTTCATTATTTAAATCATTTCTTATAACATCTTTAATTTTATTAATTGTTGTATCAATATTATTAGCTTGAATTGCTTGATTTGCATTTAAAGAATCATTAATTTGAATTGGATTTTTAATATTCAAACTTAATTTATCAGCAATAGTTTTAGATATATTATTTGATTCAGGAATAAAAAAACCTTTTACAGTATAACCAATAGCATTAATTGGATTAATATTTATTGTACTTTTATTAGTTATATATTGAATTATTACATTATTTAAAGTTCCACTTTCATATTCATCATAAGTTATATTTGTAGGTAAAACTATATGTAAATTTTTAATTATTTGTATACTTGTATATGAATTTCCATTAATATTGAATTTAGTATTAGCTAAATCATCTTTAATTTTATTTAAAATAAGGCTAACTACAGTTTCATAATTATTAGCATATAATGCTTCACTTGCAGTTAAATTAGATGAAATAATAATAGGATTATAAAGTAATTCACTTAATTTATTTGCTATAATTTCTTGTTCACTTTTTAAAGTATAATTTGAACAATATTGTGGAATTGTTGATATTATAACTGGTGCTAAACAAATTGTACTTATACATGAAAGTGCAATCAATGTTTTCTTAGTTTTTTCATTATTCATCTAAGCACCTCCTTATAACTATCTAACATTTTTATTTATAGCACTTTAATATAATGATTGATAGAAATTTACAAGAATAAGCATAAGCATGAAATTTAAAGAAAAAACTAAATCTTATGTTTTTATTACTTTAAATGATTTTTATATTCTATGTGTTAAATTAAATTTAAGTATTTTAGTGACATATTATAAGATTGAATGAAATTTTAATTTGATTTTCTTATTCTTTAAATGTCATTTTAGACGCAAACATTCAATTTGTGCATAAATGCACCATAATCATTTTTTGTTTAAAGTTGTTTTTGTGCAAATTGAATGTTCATGTCTAGGCAGTTATTATTTACAATTTTTATAATAAATTTGTAAAAATTTAAAAAAATTAAAATAAGGATTAAGATAATCATAAATTTATATGGAGGTTTTTAATTATGGGAAAATGCTCAAGTAAAAATCATACTAAAGAACAATTAGATGATTATTCAAACCAAAATAATCCAAATAATGATGCTAATAAAGCAAATAAAAATAATCATGCTAATCAAAAAAATCCAAACAATAAAGAATATAAAAAATAATTAATTTATTTTATTAACGAAAAAACCACTTTGTAGTTTTATACAAGTGGTTTTTTATATACATTAATTACCCTATCCCTATAAGAAACAATTTCATTTAGTTTTTATAAGAATACAATAAGCTTCTTGTTAAATATTTTTATTTATAGATATTTAAATTAATATAATTATTTATGAAGGTTATGCAAAAAAAATTGACCTTTATTATTTCAACTAAAAATAATGAAGATAATTTAATTAAATTACTAGATTCATATATTCAAAATAGTGAATTACTAGAGTTAACAAATATGATTATTATTAATGATTGTTCAGATTATAAATATGATTTAGTACTACAAAAAATAAAAGATTTTAATAATGTAACATATCTTCACAATTCAATAAATAAAGGAAAAGTTAGAACATTTATTGATGCAAAACAATATGTAAAAACAAATTTTGTATGTTTAATAGATGATAAAGATTGCTTTATCAATCATAATGAATGAATAAATGTTTTAAAACAAATGAATAAATTAAATTATGAAATTTATTGTTTTTATATGTGTAATTCTGAATTAAAAATCATTGGAAATAAAATGAATCAAATTGATACTTATCACGGATTTTACATAAAAAAAGGTTTAATTGGAGATCATATATTTTTTATAAGTACAAAATATTATAAAAATTTTAAGATACCAAATGAATTTCAAAATCGAATCATTAATAATGAACTATTCTTTTTACAAGATATTTTTTATACAAAGTATTTTGTTTTAACTAATACACCATTACTAATACATGATTATAAAAAAGGAAATATTACAAAAAATTTGATTCATCATAAGATAAATAATTATGAAGTTACATTTTATGTTTCTGATTTAGTATTAAAACAAAAACCTTGTTTAAAAATTAAAATTATTAATTTATTCAATTTATTCTTAATTAGACATAACAAAAAAATATTTAATTTTTTAACACAAAAAGATAAATCACTATATTATTTGCTTTATTTAACATTTTCTTTTTTAGTAATAAAAAAACTTTATTTAAGGAAATTAAATAAAATTACAAAGTAGAAAGAATTATGAAAAAAGTGTTATTTATTGTTCCAAATCAAATTGAAAATGTAGCAGGTATTGAAGTGTATTGTGTTAAACTTGCAAAAATTTTTAATGATTTAAATTGACAAGTTGATGAAATTGCATTAATCAAACAAACTGATAAACCTAATGATTTATTAAATAATAGATATACAGTTATTGACAAGAAAAAATATTTAGAAAAAAGTTGATTATTTAGAAATTTTACATATAGAGTTTTATTTGAAAAAGAAGTATATAAATTATTACAAAAAAATCAATATGATTTAATTATTAATAACACAAATATTGATTTTAAAAAAATTTCTAGTCAAAATAATTATATTTATATCCAACATTTTGATACAAAATTCATTTTATATTCAAATTTATTAAAGAATTTTAGTGATAAATTAAAGGCTTTGATTTTTAAATCATTACTTTTTTTATTTCATCAAAGAACTCCTATACTGTACTCAAAAAATATTGTTTCATATTATGATGGTTATATTGAAAAAAAATATTTAAAAAGTTATATAAATTATTTTTATATAATGATCCCATATAGTAATTTAAAATCTCAATTTGAGTTTAATGTTAAAAATAAATATAAAAAAAATTTTTTATATTTAGGAAGAATAGAACAAAGACAAAAAAATATTCTTTATTTAAATAAATACTTTGATAACATTGATTTTTATGGTGATGTTAATGATGAAAACATTAAAAATCAGTTGGGAAATAAGTATAAAGGTATTGTAAAAAGAGATGATATAGCAAAAATATTCTCAAATTACTCTTTTTTAATTTTATCAAGTTTTTATGAGGGATTATCAATTGTAATTTGTGAAGCTTTTGCAAATGCAACACCAATAATATGTTCAAATAAGATTACTTCAATAGATTTTTTTTTAAAAAATAATCAACATGGTTTTGAATTAGATATTAATAAAAATCCTAAAAATTTAATTGAAACAATTAATAATTTATCGTTCGAACAATATGAAAACATGTGTCACTCTGTTTTTGAATTTGCAAAAGATCATTTAAGAGTAGAAGAATTTCATAAAAAATGAATAAATATAATTAATAGTTTAATTTTTAAATAATATTATAACTGATAATGAAATTTAGTAAAAATGTTCTTCTAATAGTAGAAGATGAATTTAATACAGTTGGTGGAGTTCAAACTTATAATAAAATACTAATACATATTATTGAAAGTTATTTCAAAAATATAAATATTGATATTTTTTTACCCAATAAGTCTTATAAAATGTTTGGCAAAACTGAGCAAAAGTACAGTATTTATAAATATTTTTACAATGATTTAATAATTAGCAATAACAGTTATATTAATATGTTGTTTTATCCAATTTATGCAAGAAAAAAACTAAAAGAACTATTTAATATAAAAAAATATGATTTAATTATTGATTCTACAGGAATTTATTTTAATAATCTATCAAGATTAGATAATTACTTTTTAATACAACATAATTCTTTTGATGCATATTTATCTAAAGAACAAAAAACTTTTATAACTTCTATAAAAATAATAATAAAGAAAATTTTTGGTACAAGATTTCCTTTTAATAAAACTAAAAATATTATTTTATACGATGAAAAAAATAAGGAACAGTTTCAAAAATTATTTAAAAATAATAATGTAAATATTAATTGTATTTCTTTATGTAGTACATATATATCAAATATAAATAGTGCAAGAGATTTATTGGCTAGAAAAGATATCATTTTTTTTGGTAGATTTGCTAATCAAAAAAATATTAAGGAATTAATAAATATCAATAATGATCTTAATAAGATTGATTTTTATGGTTCATGTGATTCAACTAAATATAGTCAGGATGTTTTTAAAGAATTAGTACAAAAACACTGATATAAAGGAATTTTAAATTCAAATAGTTTATATGAAACAATTAATAAATATAAGTTTTCTATAAATTATTCTTTATATGAAGGATTTTCGTTTAGCGTTGTTGAATCTTTAGCATGTGGTGTTCCAGCAATAATAAAAGATAGTTTTACTTCAGCTAGTTTTTTAACTTCTTATGATAAAAGATTGCTCATTCCAAAAGATGCTACTATAAAAGAAGCAATACATCAAATCAATTCATTGTTAAATTTAAAAGATGAAGAATATTATGAATTATGTAAAAAGGCATTAATTTTTTTTAAACAAAATTTAAGTTATGAAATTTTTGAAAAAAAATGATTAGAAATTTTTAATAATTTCTTAAAATAGTACTTATTTGTAAATTATGCAAAATTTATTATAAAATGTTTAATCAGATTAAATAATCATTAATGTCAGAACAAAAAAATATTCTTTTGATATGTGTTAATAAATTCAATGAAATAGGTGGCATTGAAACATATAATAAAAAATTAATACAAATTATAGAAAAATATTTTAGAAATGTAAATATTGATATATTTTTGCCTTGTGTATCAAGTGATAAAAAAAATCTTGATGAAAAGTATAATGGATTATATCAATATTATGTTAATAATATAAAAACAAAAAATACTTATATTAATTTTATTCTATCTTCAATATATTCAAAATATAGATTAAAGAAGTTATTGAACAAAAAAAAATATGATTTAATTATTAATTCAACAAATTATTATTTCAAAAAAATTGCTAATTGGAATAATTATTTTTTTGTCCAACATTTTAATTTTGAATATTATCAATCGAAATTTGAAAAAGGTTTTATCAGTTTTACAAAAAGAATTATAAAGAATTTAATTGGTGCAAATTGTCCAATAAATAAGAATAAAAACTTAATTTTGTTTGATGAAAACAATAAAGAATTATATTTTAAGTTATTTAATAAAAATTCTTCAAATATTAGTTGTATACCATTATGCACTGAACAAGAACAAATTCTAGATATTGAATATAAAACACTGCATAGAAAAAACATAATATTTTTTGGTCGTTTAGTTATTCAAAAAAATATTAAAAATTTAATAGAAATTAATAATGATATTGATAAAATTGATTTTTTTGGTTCCATAAGCCAAACAAAATATGGTAAAGAAGTTTTTGAAATATTAAAAAAAAGAAATTGATATAAAGGAATTTTAAATTCAAATAGTTTATATGAAACAATTAATAAATATAAGTTTTCTATAAATTATTCTTTATATGAAGGATTTCCGTTTAGTGTTGTTGAATCTTTAGCATGTGGTGTTCCAGCAATAATAAAAGATAGTTTTACTTCAGCTAGTTTTTTAACTTCTTATGATAAAAGATTGCTCATTCCAAAAGATGCTACTATAAAAGAAGCAACACATCAAATCAATTCATTGTTAAATTTAAAAGATGAAGAATATTGCGAATTATGTAAAAAGGCATTAAATTTTTTTAAACAAAATTTAAGTTATGAAATTTTTGAAAAAAAATGATTAGAAATTTTTAATAAATTTTTGGAATAGAATGAAAAAATAATTTATCAAATATTTTTTTCATATTTTTATCAAATATATAAACTAAATAACAGATTAATGCTAAATAAGTAATGTCAACAAACAATGTAATTAATATTACACCACTCCAATTTATGTTTTTTAAATCATCATTTATATACTGCTTTAGTTCTAAGTTTTTCGAAAAAATTCCTGGTAGTGGCAAAGTATATTTTGCTTCAATATTATTTGCAAATTTACTTGTCATAAAAATTACTATAAAAACAAAAGTAATTATATAAATAAAATAGTATATTAATTTATTTTTAAATAATAAAAATGTTTTACATCTATAAACTATTTTTGATAAATAATAAATATTTGCAAAATGTTTAAATAATCTTGCCAATAGATCACTAATTGTTAAACAAAATAGAATATTTAAAGAATTTTGAATAAGTGTTTGAACATGAAAAATTATCAAAAAACCAATCGTATCAGAAATCAATGTAATAATTATTTCAAAAAAAGTTAATCATAGGTATTTTTCAGGTCTACCATCTAAATATATTAAATTTTCATCAATAGTATTTAAAGCTAAGATTGAAAAAGAAAATAATAGAATCAAAATTAAATAAAAACTTAAATAATTATTTATTATAAGTGAAAAAAATGGAACAACTCCAACATAAAAAATAGCTAGAAAAATAATAATTAAAAAATTAATACTAAATATTAAATGATTTATTTCTTTAATATTAGTATTTAGTTTATTTTCTAAGAACGGAACTAATGATGCAGTTACTGATTGTATAATTCCAAAAACAGAAAAAAATATTCAATAAGAAAAGTAAATACCTGACAAAGTAGAAATATTTGGTATAAAACTAGAAATTACAAACAAAATTATTGGAATAATTGATGCTGCAATTGAAACTACAATTGAGCGTAAAATATAACTATATAATTGATTTTTTTTAAAAAAATTATTTTTTATTTTTTCCTTTTTAAATCATGGTAAATATTTCCTTTTCATTAAATTTAAAATTAGTGTTGATAAACCAACTCTAAATCCTAATAAAAAGTTTACACATAATAAAATGTAAAGTGCACCTGTTTCATGATTAGTATTGTTAAAGTAAATAATACCAATTCCAAATAAACTAATTAAAATGAAACTAGCCAAATTTGCTAAAGTTGATAAAAGAATATTCAAGAATTCGTAAATATAATTCTTATAGTTGGCATTTAAATATCATTGTGTATAAGGAACTACAAAAGCAAACATTAATATGTCTATAGAGTTAGAAGCAATAAATAATATTGTCATTCAATTTGTTAAATAATTAGATTTAAAAACAAATGATGCCATGACCATTAATAATCCAACAAAAAATAATGAAATAATTCCACTTTTTCTTATTTCAATAATTTGTTCATTTATTATTCTATTTAATATATTTTTGTTACTATTTTTATTTTTTAATACTCGGAATATTGAATAATCATTAGATGCAGATATAAAAATTAGTGCTAATGGAGTAAATGTCATCATAATATTTAATATCCCAAAACTTGAAACTCCCAAATATTTATTAATTAAAAATGTTCTTATAATACCATAAGATAAGACAAAAACTTTTAAAAGTAAAGTTATTAAACTGTTATTAATTACTAATCTAATATTGAACTTTTTATTGGTATTTTTTTTGAATTCGGTTTGTTTAAGAATATACATATTTATAAGAATGTATGATTATTATAGTAATAAAAAATATTACTTTGTTCTTTATTATAAGTTGTGTTATCAAATATGAAAACTTGATCATTGATATTTTTTATTAAATTAAAATTGGCAATTTTATTTTTATTCATTTCATAAATATAATTTAAAAACATTTTATTAAATGATCTTATAACTATATACTTGTAAAAAGGTAAAATATCTTCTTCTCAATTTTCACTATTAATAGTATAAAAATATTGCTTAGTTTTTATATTAACAAATGCAGGTATAGACATAGTATATTTTGCTATTATTGCATTCAAAAAAGATCCGATATTTCAATAATTTATAAAATAACCACGTTGAATATTAAATTTGGAAGTTGAATTAATAATTGGTAAAGGAATAATTGCAAAAGTTAATTGGTTATTAAAATTAAATTTTTGTAATTCATAAATAGTATTAATTGATACTCCACCATAAAAATTAGTTTCTATATTTTTGAATGAAAGTAATGTATTTTTATTATATGTAAAAGTTGGTATACAAATACTACAAAACATAGTACTAGTTGTCAATATAGAAAATACAAATATTTTAGTATTTCTAATTTTTTTATATAATTGATTATTTTTATTCATAAAAATTAAGTTATATTTTTGCATTTGTTTATTTATGATAATAACAATAAATGTATATAAAATAGTAGCTACATACAAATAAACAATCGATGGATTAAGAGTTAATTGCATAAAAATACTTGCGTTCAATAATCTAACTAAAATAGAAGAGTGATAAACAGATGGATCTAATTTAATAAGAATTGCATAAATTGCATATGAAACAATAACCAATAGTATATAAAAATTAAAGAAATTATTTTTATACAAGAATAAAAAAGATATATAAAATAGAATAAAAAATACAATTGTGCCAATTATTATTCAATTACGAATTAAATTATCATAGTTATCATAGATATTAGTTACTTGATCTCCCAACATTAAATAAGAAAATATTGCAGTTATTAATATTCCAATAAAAACTTGATAAATTTTAATAAAAATTTTATTTTTAAAAGAACAAAATCAATTATTATCCAATAGTCTTATTTTTGGCAATGTTAACATATTATTGATTTTTAAATAAAATAATGATATATTTTTTAAAGATTTTAATCTTAGGCTAACAATTATATCCAATAAGATAGTAACAATTAATAATAATACTATTAAATATACAATAAATGGAATCAATCTAAATATAGTTATTTCCGATTCAGAAATATGTTTTTTAGTAGAAAAATAATAACAAATCCAAAAATATAAATTTAATATTAAACATAAAAGTGTTGGTAGTGTTACAAAAACTCCTTTTATTTTTCTTTTCATAAATAATAAAAAAATAAAGTATGTAATAAAATAAACAACTCCACACAATAATGCTGTTTCATTATAAAAAAGCATAGAAACTAAAACGAGAGGAATTATATATTTATAATGAAATTTTTTATTTTTTGAAGTAAATAGACTTGGTATCATTAAAAGACCAAAGAAAAAACTGGAAGTATAGTTTCCATATAATAAATATCCAAAATAATATGATCCATAAAAATATATTAAAAAAATAAATGCAAAGATACAAAGAAATAGAATAATATTTATTAAATTATTTTTAATATACTTTATATTAATATAATAAATTGAAGTAAGAATTAAATAGAAATATAAAAACATATTAAAATATGGATAACTCATTAATATTTCTTTTAATCCAAGAGATGCTAAAAAAGAATAATATCCAACTATTGAATAACTTAAGTATGAATAATTATTACTTATTATGTATGAATCAAAATAATTATTTTTTTTATTATTGTAATTAGAAGCAAGTGTTTGATAAAAAATATTATCACTATTTACCAATTCTGAATTTAAATGAAAAAACAGCAAAAAACAAATAAAAAAAATCATTATAAACAAATAGACTGAATGTTGAAAATAATAATTTATAAATTTTTTTATTAATATTTTATTATTCCTATTTTTATAAATTTTTTTTAAAAAAAATGTATAAAAAAAAGTACAAACTATGCTTAAGAAAAAAATATCTAAAATAAAAAAAGAATTATATGAAATATTTAAACCATACAAACCATTAAATTCAATAAAAAATAAAGAAAAAAGTATACTTATGAATAAAAAAGGTGAATTTTCTTTATCAAGTGTTTTATTGTAAACAAAAGAATTATATGATGTTAATGAAAATAAACTACATAATGCAATCAACATAATTTACTTTATATTATAATCTTAAAAATAATACTAATTAAATAATAATTTTTACTATTTTTTCTTAAAGTATTTTTTATAAATAAAAAATAAATATAATAGAGATTTATGTTTAATTATCAATCATGTTATATAGTTTGTGTAACTCAATATAAAGTCACTAATTTTTTCATTTTTAAGAAATTTATTTTTTATTTTATTTATTTCTTTTATTTGAATTGTATTTGTTGTAGTTTGTAGTATTATTCATGTTATTCATAATTTAACAAGAAAGAAGAAATTTTTTATTTCTATATTATTCTTTAAATTATTTGGCAATATATAAAATATTTTTTGGAGAAAATCAATAATTCTTATTGCATTTTGTCTAACAAAATTTTTATTATTCTTGGTTGAAAGAGAAACAATGTTAGTTTTATTATAAAAATAATAAGAATTCATCATAAATCTTTTTTTTGATAGTGTAAGGAATAAAAAAGTTATTGGTATATCTTCAAATATGTAAATATCAAGCATATCCTTTTTATTAATATAATTTAATGTATTTTTTATTAGTGATTTTTGTATAAAAATACCAGTTGTATACATTTCAGTTTGCTTATTGAACATAAATTTAATGAAGTCTAAATTTTCAACATGTATTCCATATTTTTCTTCTCTGTTTTCTGCATATTCTTTAAAATAAAACATACGTTTTAAGTAAATTAAATCATAATCATATGTAGAATATTTATCAAAAAGATTGATTATATTATCATCAACTCAATCATCATCATCAATAAAAAAAGCATAATCACTATCTGAATTTTCTAACAAAAAAACTCTGTTATAAAATACACCATATTTCTTAGTAAAATTTATTAGTTTATAATTTTGAATTTTATAATTTTTAAAAAAATTACTAATTAATTCAACCGTGTTATCACTTGAATTATCATCTAAAATTATAATTTTGTGTTTTTTATTATCAAAGTTTTGCAAATTAATTATATTATTGAGCAATCTTTCAATATAGTTTTTACTATTATGAGTTAATATTAAAAAATCTATTGATTTATTCATATTTCTGCTTATGTTATTAGTTTAATTATAGTTTTTGTTTTATAGATATTTATAACTAAATAAACTACAAATCTTTTTTCAATAATTCTTTCTTTCTTTTTATATCTTCATTGTTAATTGCTTTAATTGCATTACTAGCTTCTGCTTGAGCAACAACAATTAAATTTGCTCGATTGTCATAAATACAAGCTTGTCCAATAGCATAAATGTTTTTGATATTTGTTTGTTGACTTCTATTAGTAATGAATTTATTTGCTTTCATATCAAAAACTTTTAATTCTTCTACAGTTTCATTATTTGCTTCAATTCCATACATACAAATAATTTCATCATATTCAATAATGATTTCTTGATCTTTATTTTCATTATGAATTAAAGATAATTGATAATCATTTCCATCTTTTAGTGAATAATTTAAATATTGTTCAATATTATTTTGTTCTAGTTTTAAAACATTTTTTTCTAATGCTTTAAAACTATTGGATCTGTGAACAATACTAATCTTATTTGAAATTTTATTTTCAATTAAAAAATTAGCTCAATCAATTGCACTATCTCCTCCACCAAAAATAACTATTTTTTTATCTTGAAATTTATTTAAGTTTTTAATAATATAATTCACTTCTTTTAATTGATTATTTTGGTTTAAACTAGTCAATTTTTTTGGCAAATATTTTCCAATACCTGTAGCAAAAATAATGTATCTAGTATTAATGGTTTGATTATTAGATAACATACAAATATATTGCATGTTTTTTTCATCTCAAATTCAATTTAAAATTCTTGTTTCTAAATATAAAGTATATTGGTCTTTATAATATTCAAATTGTTTGATTAGGTTTTGAACATATTCTCCCGCTCTAATATGAATAAATCCAGGAATATCTTCAACAGTTTTTTCAGCATAAATTAACAAAGGTTGTCCACCAATATCTTTAGTTGCTTCAATTACACAAATTTTCTTGTTATTTAAGATTCCATAAACAGTTGCTCATATCCCAGCAGGTCCACAACCTATAACTAAAATATCGTAATTCATAAATTTAATAAATATAACTTATATTATATTGTTTGTATTAAAATGTAATTATATTTATTCATAACATAAATTTAATGAAAAAT
>JAGBPV010000083.1 GCA_017633195.1 bacterium | reverse complement strand
TGCTTCATCAATTATTAAATGATAAGTATTATTCTTATTATTGAAAATTGTTTTTGAAATTATACAAAAAACTAGAACTAAACTTGCATTTATAAAATTTAAATTAGTAATAAATTCTTTATCAAAAATGTTTTTAAAATTAAAAATAACTATTTCATGCTCATTTAATGAAAAATCCTGATTAAATCAATTCATATAAATTTCATTATCAATTTCTTTAATTAAGTTGTATTTATAAGAAGCATTATTTTTTAATCATTTAATAAAAAATCAAAATCCATGAATTTTTATTTCATTAAAATATTGTGTAATTTCACTTGTAAAATCATGATGACATAAGTTATTTAAAAATGAAGCTAAAAAAAGAATTCTTTCATTATTTGTTTCAAATTCTAATTTAAATGGATCTAGTACTAATGGCATTAAATTAATAATTAAAGTTTTATCAAAAAAATCTTTTAAAAAAACATATTCACCTTCTATATCTAAAATAATGATTTTTTGATGTTTTATTAAATTTGATAAGTAAATGATCTTTTTTATTAAAATGCTTTTACCTGTTCCGCTTTTTCCTAAAATTAAATTAATTCCATTAAAAGACTGTAAATTATTATTTTTAGATAAATATTCTTCTTGATTAAAAAAGAAAGCTTGTTCTTCATTATTTTTGCCTAATAAAATTCCATGATATTCTTTATTGATTGAACTATAATTCATTCAACCTAAATCAAATTGAGTATTAGTTAAATAAATGTTATTTAAATTAATTTCATTTATAAATGAATCTTGTTCAAATAAATTTATAAAAAAATAATCATATTTTAACTGTTTAATATTAATTAAATTATCCTGATAAAAATATTTATAATTATTAGTTTTAAACTTTAATTCTTCTAATGTATTTGCACTAATAATTAAATGACAATTCAGTTTAAACAAATTTTCTTCTTCATTAAAAATTTGTTGTTTATATTCTTTAAGTAATTCATTAAATTGTTTATTTTCTTCGTTTTTTAATTTATTATTAAAAAAATTGGTTTTGTATTGTTTATTTAAATAATTTATTGCATCAGTTTTTAATAAGTTGCTTAAATTTAAAATGAAATAATCATTTATATTAATATCAATCAAATTAATTAATCAACTTAATTGATTTAATAAATTGAAGTTATTAAAATTTAATACTGAATAATATTGTTCATTAATTTTAAATCAATTTTTCTTATAAAGATTTTGTTTATTATATACATTGAAATTTAACTTCTTTTGTATTAATTCTAATTCAAATTTAGTAACATCATAAATATCAAATAGATTTTGATTAATAAGATTTAGTGCTGTTTGGTTTTTATAAATAATAAATATTTCTTTTTCATAAGTTGTATTATTTAATTCATTTATCAATTGTTGATGGTTGCTTAAAAATTCTTTTAATTGATAATGTTTTATTTTTATTATGTCATCTTGATATTTTTTTAACAATTCATTTTTATTAAGAATCATTAGATGAATTTCATGAATACTATTAATTTGTTTTATCTGAAAATAATTTTCAAAATAACTATTTAAAGATTTGATCTTAATTTTTTTTAAATAAAAACTAGTTTTATTTCAAACCAACTGATCATTCTTTATTTCATATTGAATACTTTTTGTAAATTTTTCATTTTTAAAAGATTTTTTTAGAAAATGAAATTTGATAATTAAGTTTATTTGATTAAAAAGATTTTTCTTATTTATTTTGATTAAAAAACTTAGTAAGATAAACAGTAATATCAAATCAAAAATGACTTTAAATGTTAAGAAGTTATGAACAAAAAGCATAATTGTGATGATAATGATAAGTAATATTAAAATAATTAAAATTTCATATCAAGTATAAATAAAGAAAATAAAGTTTTGATTTTGAGTATTTTTTAAAGGTTTTAGAATCTGCCTTCTTTTTTCTTGTCTTTCCATTTCTGCTCCTTCATTCTAATCTTCTTAAATTTCTTATCTAAAGATTTATCAATAAAGTTATTTGTATGAGAAGTTATTTTTTTACTCATTTTTCCAAATAAAATTTTGCTTACTTTATCATTAACATTTTTAATAAAATTATGAGTTTTATTAGATGCCATAAATGCTTCAAATCCTGTAGTTAAAACTGGCATTTTTCTTTTTAAAATATCATTTTGTGTAATTTCTATAAAATTTCTTGAATTATTACTATTGCCATTATTTTCAACTTGAAGTTTATTTCACTTTTTATTTTGAAAAAATCTATTTAAGAATGGTCAAGATTTTGCTGAATTTTTTAAAGACATTAAATCGCTTAAAACATGAACTAAACTTTCATTTGCTTCAAACACACCAAGAATAGTATTTACACTAAAGAAACTTGCATTTAAAATACTAATTGCACAAATTACATCAACAATCATTTCATTTAAAGTTTTATTTAATCAATTATTATTAATTGCATCATTAATTTCTGGATAAACTAGAATACTTGTTTGAAACACTAAACTAATTAATAATAAAGAAAAGAATTTTAAGAAAGTAATTTTTAATCATCTATGAAAATAATAATTTCTTTCATCAAAATTAGATAAAAACACAAAAGGTGTAATTAAAAATAAGATAATTAGTTCAGTGACTCTTTTAATTTCTAAAATACAATACAAAAATAAAATTACTAAAACTGCAATACTAAAAACAATTGCAACTAAAACATTTCAATTTAAACTATAAAAGTTTGGAGTTGCTGATATTACATATGAATTGTTTCCAGTAATACACAAAATATCATAAATTAAATTAAATTGATAAATATCTCCTAAATGCGGTAATAAAGAATTTAAAGAATCTGGTAATTTGAACAATAATTTATTAATCATAGAACCATCAAAAAAGTTAGTATAAGTACTTACAAAATTCTTAATTGCATCTAATTGTTTATAATTTAAATTCTTTAGATCTAAATCAATATTAATTAGATTATTATTAAAAGCATTTAGTGTTGAAATATCATTTAATAATGAATTTCTAATATCTAAGTTATTTGCATTAGGTTTTAAGTTATAAATTAGCTGTGAAATTTCACTAAATAGATTTTGTTTATATAAGATAAAGTTTTCATAATTTGTAATATTTGCTAATAAATTATCATAATAAAAACTATTAGTATTAAGTTTTAAAATATTTAATTGTAATAGTTCTTTATTAAAAGTTGCATTATTAATAATTGTTAATATTTGCTGTTTAATTTGATTATAATTAAGATCACAATTAGCAATATTTGCATTATTTAAATAAGTTAAATTTTTATTAAAACCAAACATGTTAAAAATGATGCTTGTTAATAACAAAAGCATACTAAATATAATTGGTAGTAATGGATAAATTAATAAAGTAATAATTAGTCATTTAATAGTAGTTATAAAGTTTAATTTAGTATCTTTAATAACATAAGTTTTAATGATATTAAATAATAAAAAGAAGAAAAAGATAACAATGCTTATACTTATACAAGCAATATAAATAATAAAGATTTGTGAATGATTAAAATTATTACTAATACTTAAATTATTAAAAGCAATATCAAAAATATTTTTTCCTAAATTAGTAGTAATAATGACAATAAAAATTCAATAAAAATATTTAATTATAAATAGTAAAGGCAACAAGATGATTTCATACAATATATATCCAGTAATATGTCAAATAAGTTGATTATTACTTAATAAATAAAAAATCATTAATTGTTTCCTTTTAAAGTATCACTTTTAATAATAGGAGCAATCACATCAATAATGATTCCTATAATGACGAATAAAAATAAAAAGCATATAAATGCAATTATTCTTTTTAAATAAATCTTTTTATAATATTTAATTTCTTCATCATTACTAGCATGATAAATTCTTCAAAACATTAAACCTGTGTAATAAATTAAAGAAATCACCATAATTGCTATACAAATTCCATAAATTGCATTAATTATTAATGAAATTTGTTGTGCATTGTGTAAACTTAAATTGGGTATTAAACTAATTAATAAATTGCTAATATTCATCTCATATATAAATACGAATAAAAAAGATAATGGTGGGAAGAAAAATGCAATTTCTTAAAAAAATCAGTTTAATTGTTTTTATAGTTACATTTTTAATTAATTTATTTGTTTTATTATTTGATAAAACTTTTTTTAAAGTTCTTTATTTAACACTTTTTCATCAAAATCATGATTTTTATTATGAATGATATATGATTTTATTCTTTTGCAGTTTAACAATTAGTCTTATTAGTTTTTTAATATTTTTATACACATTTATTTTTAAAAAAAGAAAAAATATTAATAATAAAAAAGGGCATGAATACAAATAATGTTTTGTATTTAATATTTTTTGTTATAATTTTAAAATATTGTGTAAACATAATTTTGAGGTAAAAAAATAAATGGAATTAGATAATAATGTTGAATCAGCTGTTAAATTAGAAGAAGAAAACAAAGAAGCTGCAAAAGTTGAAGGAGTTAATACTGACTCTTTAGATACAAATTCAACAATAAATGGTCTTGAACTTAGAAAATTAGTAGGTTCACAAGTTTTATTAGATGCAGGCATTCAAGTTGGAATGTCAACAAAGCGTTGAAATCCAAAAATGAAGCCTTTTATCTATAAGAAGAGGGTAAATCCTTATAATAATAGTGCTAATTATGTAATTGATTTAACAAAAATTGTTGTATTTTTGAATCAAGCATATAAATTTTTAAGTCAAATTGCAAAAAACGGTGGATCAATTCTTTTTGTTGGTACAAAGAAAAATAATCTTATTAAAGAACTTATTAAAGAAGAAGCAAAAAGAACTCAATCACATTATATAGTTCAAAGATGATTAGGTGGAACTTTAACTAATTTTAGAACATTAAGCAATTCAATCAAAAGATTAAATGAAATCGTTGCTTTACAAAAATTTGGTGAAATTGATAAATATACTAAAAAAGAACAAATTGGAATTTTAAGAGAAACTGAAAGATTAAATAAATTTGTTGGTGGTATTAGAATGATGAATTCTTTACCAGATGTTTTAGTTGTAATTGATCCAGTTGCTGATCAAAATGCAATTAAAGAAGCAAAAAAAATGCATATTCCAGTAATTGCTTTGGCAAATACAAATGCAGATCCATCAAACATTGATTTTATTATCCCATGCAATAATGTTTCAATAAGATCATTAACCTTAATAATTACAATTTTAGCAGATGCAATTGCTGAAGCTAGAAATGAAGAATTAAAATTTGTTGGTAAACAAGATAATGAAATTGTTCTACCAGAAATTCAAAAAAAACCAGTAAATCAAACAGTTGAAAACATGGTTAATCACAAAAATTTCTCTAAACAAGAACAAAAAACTGAAAACAAAAATTTATAAAAATATTACTTTTTTAAATTAAATAAAAGAAAATTAAAATATAGATTAATAAATCAAAAGGAAGAAAGTAATGCAAGTAGATAAAAAGACATTAGTTGAATTAAGAAATGCAACTTTTGCTGGTTTTGCAGATTGTAGAGATGCATTAATAGCAACAAATAATAACTTTGATGAAGCAGTAAAATGATTAAAAGAAAAAGGAAAAATCAAAGCTGCAAAGAAGCAAGGTGCAATTGCTGCTGAAGGAGCAGTAAAGTTTTTTAGTGAAAGAGATGAAATTGGTGCATTAATTGAAGTAAATTCTCAAACTGATTTTGTTGCTAAAAATGATAACTTTACTAAAACTGTTGATGAATTATTAAGATTAATTTTAAAAAATAAACCAAAAACAGTTCAAGAATTTAATGAATCTAATTATGGTAATGAACAATTAACTATTGAAGAAAAGTTAAATGAATTAACTGCAAGAATTGGTGAAAAAATTAGTATTAGAAGATTTGAAATATTAGAAGCAGGTAGAAATGAATTTGTAAGTGGTTATACACATGCAAATAAAAGAGTTGCTGCAATTGCATTATTCAAAGGAAATAATGAACATGATGTTGTAAAAAATATTATGATGAATATTGTTGCAAATAATCCTGTTGCTGTAGATAAAGAACACTTAGATGAAAAGTGATTAGAACAAGAATTTGACACCATTTTGAAAAAGACCATTGAAGAAGGTAAACCAGCAAATATGGCTCAAAATATTGCTAAAGGAAGATTAAACAAAGAATTAGAAGAAATTTGTTTAGTTAATGAATTTTTAATCACTAATCCAGAAGTTAAAGTTGGACAATATTTGCAAGAACATAAACTAGAAGTTTTAAAGTTTGTTCGTTATGAAGTTGGAGAAGGAATTCAAAAGAAAGAAGACAACTTTGTAGAAGAAGTTAACAAACAAATGAGAAAATAATTTAGATATATTTATGCATAACAATAGTGGAAAAAAAAGAATCTTAATCAAGATTAGTGGTGAAGCTTTAAAATCACATTCTAATAGTAGTATTTTTGATAAAACCACTATTTTTAACTTAATAAAACAAATTAATATACTATATGAACAAAACTACCAAATTGCAATTGTTGTTGGTGGTGGAAATATTTATCGTGGCAAGATCGCTAAAGAGATTGATTTAGATGATCAAACTGGAGATTATATGGGAATGCTTGCAACAATTATTAATGGTGTTGCTTTAAGAAAAATAATTAAAAATTTCCATATGAAATGTAAATTATATAGTGCTTTAGAAGTATTAAGTGTTGCAAATAATATTAACTTAGAAAATATGAGAGATGATTATAATGATCATGTTTTAATATTTTCTGGAGGAACTTCAGAACCAAATTTTAGTACAGATACTGCTGCTGCACTAAGAGCAGTAGAATTAAACTGTGATTTAGTTTTATTTGGTAAAAATGGATGTGATGGAGTTTATGATAAAGATCCAAACATATTTAATGATGCAACTTTTTTAAATAAGTTAAGTTATGATGAAGTTATTCAAAAAGAACTAAAAGTAATGGATCAAACAGCATTTTTCTTACTAAAACAAGCAAATTTAGAAATTAGAGTTTTTGATATTTTGAAAGATAATGCAATACTTGATGTAATTAATAAAAAAAATAAATTTAGTGTGATAAAGGATTAATTATGGCAGAATGAAATTTGTTAAAAAAAGAGTTTACTGAACAAGCAAACAAAAAAATTTCTTGAATGAATAGTGAATTTCAAAAAGTAAGAACTGGAAGAGCAAATCCTACTATTTTTTATGATTTAAAAGTTGATAGTTATGGTACAAAAACCCCATTAAATCAATTAGCAAATATTTCAAGTCCAGAACCTAGAAAAATTAGCATTAAACCTTATGATACTAGTTTAATAAAAGCAATTGTTACTGAAATTAATGCAAGAAATATGGGTTTTACACCAATCGTTAATGGAGATTTAATTATTATTAATGTTCCTCAACCAACAGAAGAAACTAGAAAACTTGCTGTAAAAAATATTAAATTAACAGTAGAAAAAACTAAATCAGAAGTTAGAGATATTAGAAAAAAAATTCAAGCAAAAATCAAAGCTGATGATTCTGTTAGTGAAGATCTTATTAAAAAGCAAGAAAAAGATTTAGACCAAGTTACAAAAGACATTAATAATGAAATTGATGCTTTATACAAAGCTAAAGAAAAAGAATTATTAACAATCTAAGATATGCTTGATCATAAATTACATATTGCATTTATTGTTGATGGTAATGGTAGATGAGCAAAGTTAAGAAATAAGCCAAGAACCTATGGACATAAAGCTGGTGTAAAAAGATTAAAAGAATTGATTGATTATTTAAAAGATGATAAAAGAATACTTTGTTTAAGTTTCTATTTATTTTCACTTGAAAATTGAAAACGTGATCTTGATGAAATTACTTATTTATTTAATTACTTAAAAAAATATTTAAATGATTATAAAAAAGATTTTATTGAATCAAATTTAAAGTTTCAATGAACTGGATTTGAAGATAAATTAGATATAAGATTAATTAATCAATTAAAAGAATTACAAAATCTTACTAAGAATAATACAGGATTAATTATTAATTTTGTTTTTAATTATGGTGGAATTCAAGATATTATTCATGCTGCTAAAGTCTTACAAGATAATCATATTGAAGTTAATGAACAAAATTTTAGAAAAGCATTATTAACATCAAATTTACCAGATGTAGATTTATTAATAAGAACAAGTGGAGAACAAAGAATTAGCAATTATTTATTGTTCTTATTATCTTATAGTGAACTTATTTTTGAACCAACAAAATTTCCTGATTATACAATTGATATTTTTCAAAAAAATCTTGAAGAATATTTTAAAAGAGATATCCGTAAAGGTGGATATAGTCATGAAACAAAATAATGTAATTTTTCACCAAAATAATCTCTTCATAAAAAATAAAAATTCTAATGATAAGCAAGATAACAATAAGGCATTAATTAATCGAATTCTAACTTCGATTGTATTAGTAAGTTTTATTGTTCTTTTTTTGTTCATTGGTGCAAGTAGTTTGAATCTTTTTGGTTTTAATAATTTTAATATTCATGAACAATTAGGATTTGGATGAGCATACTTATTCATTGGTATGTTTGTTTTAATTGCTATTATTCATGAAAATTTTAATGTAATGTATAAAAATAAAAAACAATTATGATATTTTAGTATTTATATAATTTCAGCAATTGTTTTAAGTTATGGTCCAGTATTTTTGTTTTATTTTGATTATATGAGCTATTATCATCTAGCATTTCATATTTTAGCAAGGGATTTTGGTTATATAGAACTAGCAGGATTTTTTTTAGGTGGATTTTTATTGTTTATTTGTGAATGAATTAATTTCAAACAATTTAGTAAATCACAAATTTTTTTGCATAATCTTATTCATTTTTTAATTTTATTATGTTATTACATACTTGAACAGCAATTTTTATTATTTGAATTCCTGTAATATGTAATGACTCATTTGCTTATTTGATTGGTAGAAAAATTGGAAAACATAAAATGGCTAAAATTATTAGTCCCAAAAAAACTTGAGAAGGAGCAGTTGCTGGAATCATATCAGGAATGATCTTTATTCTAATTGTTGGAGCGTTTTATCAAATTGATCAAAGCAAAGAAATTAATAATTTTAATGTTGTAATTATTAATAACAATATCCAAGGAAATTTGTTTGGAGTAACACTATTACATTTAACAGCATATAAATATCTTTGAGTTTATTTTTTAATGCTATTATTATTTGGTTTTATAATTGGTTGAATAAGTATTGCAGGAGATTTATTTTTTAGTTTTTTTAAAAGAAAGAATAAAATTAAAGATTATGCTAATTATTTACCTGGACATGGTGGAATTTTAGACCGAATTGATAGTTTTATTTTTACAATTATCTTTTTTGGTTTGTATCAAGTGATTAGTTTTGCAATTAATCCAGAAGTTGCACCATTGTTTCCGTTTATAAAGAATTAAAGAGGATATGAAAATGTCTGAAAATCAAAATGAAGAAAAGACAAAAGATTTAGTCATTTTTACAAAGAAACAATTTATTAATAAAATTATTAATTTATCAAAAGTTTATTTTCTTGGTTTAGTTTCAAGTGTATTTTGTAATTGTTTTTTTATTATTGCAATTGTTCTAATTGGTGTAGGATTAACTCACGAAAAAGACCATGTAGTATTAAATCCTGAAGTTAGTTCTAGTATTGTTTGTTTTTGTTTATTTGGTTTATATTGATTAATTGATATTATTTTAATTTTACAAGCAGCAGTAGTAAGTAATAAGTTAAGAAAGTTTTTTGGGACTTTTAATAACTTGAAAATTTTTTGAATTTATGCATTATCAATTCCATTAGTATTTAACATTTGATTCTTTAGTGATTTAAGAAAAGATTGAAAGAAGTTTAAAGAAGAATTCTTTGATAAAAATATTATTTGAGATAATTCAAACACAAATAATAATATTAATAAAACTTTATCAAATACCAATGAAACAAATAACAGCAATATAAAAACACCAGAAAATATTGTAATTGAAGAACCAAATTCTTCTATTGAAGCACAAAATAAAAATTAATTTTGTTTTAAAAAATAAATATATGATATTATTAATACATTAATAATAAGGAAATAACACGATGGCTGTTCAACAAAGAAGAGTTAGTAAAGCAAGAAAAAATAAAAGAAGAAGTCACCATCATTTAGATCAAGTATTGGTGTCTCGCTGTAACCATTGTGATAAACTTATAAAATCACATATTGTTTGTCCTTATTGTGGATATTATAGAAATAAACAAATAATTGCAAACAAATAATTATTTTCTTGATTTATATAAAAAATAATGAAGGTTTACTACCTTCATTTTTATATTTCATTCTATATATAGAATGAAGAAATTTTCTTGTGTTTTTGTCTTAAGTTTATAGTAAATTATTAATAATGAGTTTATTAAGAATTTGCTTAGTTAGTTTAGTATTTTCTCCTTATAATACAAATACTATTACTTTAACTTCTTATCATCTTTATAATAAAAACAAAACTGAGCAATCATTTATTAATAATGATTTATTAAACTTTAATAAAAATTATTTAAGTGATTTTAATTTAAATCAACCAAACACAATTTTAAGTGTAAATATTAATACAAGCAATTTGAATACAAGCTCCAATATATATTATGCAAATATGTATAGTGGAGTTTTTTTCTTCACTCCTGTAAAGTGAATTTATCATTTTACTACAAATATTTCAAATCCAAATATTACATATAATATTAACTTTAATAAAATTAATTATTTTAATAACTACACAAATAATATTAATTTAACTCAATTAATAAATTTGAACTTAAATGTTAATGATTTTATTAGTAATTTTTTAAATAATGCTGTAATTAAGATTCCAGATTTATTATTACATGCATGTAATTGGTATCAAACTATTGGAGATTTTTTAAGTTTAAATAATCAATTTAATTTTGCAAATCCACAATTTAATTTTAAATCTTTTTCTAATGTTAAATTATTTAAAACTAACAGTGTAATTAATGCTTTATCTGTCTTTCAAAATATGTTAGTTACTATTAATAAAAACAACTTATTTTTAGATTTAAATACATCTAACTTAAACCTTAATCAAACTTATATAGTAAATAATGTTAGTCAATTAGATCGATATTTAGCAAGTTGTGGTCCTTATTTTCAAACTTGAAATCCTTTATATGCAAATAGTGTTAATATGAGTGTTAATTTAAGTTTAAAAAATATTTTAAGTAATTATTATTGTATAAATCCTAAATTACTTTATAATATTTCAACTCCAAGTTTGTTAAATAATAATCAACC
>JAGBPV010000082.1 GCA_017633195.1 bacterium | reverse complement strand
TTATATAATTTGTTTCATAATCAAACTCACTTTTTACATTAAGTTCTAATAAAAATTTATTTTGTTGTAATAATGCTTTAATCTGATTTTTATCTAAACCTTTTGAGATTTCTTGATGAGTTTTAAATAACTTTTCATAAGCTTTTTCATCATATTTTACTTTATTATCACTACACATTTCATCAACTAAAACCTTAGGAAAGCCATAAGTTTGTACTAGATCAAAAACAGTTTTTGCACTAATGTCATTATTTTTTAATGCTTCATAAAATAATTTCAAACCATTTTTTAGTGTTTTTTCAAATTGTTTTTGTTCATTAATAATAATGTCACTGATTTTATTTTTTAAATTATCTAAATAACTATAAGCATCATGCATGACAAAAATTGTTTTATTAATTAAAGCTTGCATTCATCCATCTTTTAAATTTAGTTTTTCAGCAAAACTAATTGCTCTTCTAATTAATCTTCTTAAAATATATCCACGATCTTTATTGCTTGGTAATGCTCCATCAGCAACCATAAAAATTGCAGATTTAATATGATCAACAATAATTTTGAAATATCGATTAATTTCTAATTGTTCTTTGTTTTTATGAAAAAAAGCATCTATGTCATACTTATAAGTAGTGTATTTTTGTAATTCTTTTATTAATGGTAAAAATAAATCAGTATCATAATTTGTAGGAACTTCTTGTAAAATGCTTAAAAAACGTTCATATCCTGCACCTGTATCAATGTTTTTTCTTTTTAATTCACTATATTCATTTTTTCCATTATTATTAAATTCACTAAAAACAATATTTCAAATTTCTACATATCGATCATTTTCAAGATCATCTTTTAATAATTTAATTCCAAGATTATTTGGATCATATTTTTTTCCACGATCAAAATAAATTTCTGTACAAGGACCACAAGGACCATTACCAACATCTCAAAAATTACGATCTTTTCCTTCTTTAAAAATATGGTCTTTTTCTATTCCTAAACTAATTCATTTTTCATATGCTTTTTCATCTTTTTCATAAACTGTAATATATAAAAGATTCTTATCAATTTCTAATCAATTAATCAAAAAATCATATGCATATTCAATAGCTTCATCTTTAAAATAATCACCAATTGAAAAATTACCCATCATTTCAAAAAATGTATGATGTCTACTAGTTTTACCAACATTTTCAATATCATTAGTTCTAACTGCTTTTTGTAAGTTGACTAATCTATTTGCTGGTGGGTTTTCAAGTCCAGAAAAATATTTTTTTAGTGTTGCAACTCCAGAATTAATTCATAATAATGAAGGATCATTGTTAGGAATTAATGATTTGCTTTCAATATATAAATGTTGTTTACTTTCAAAGAATCTTCTTCACAATTCTCTTAATTCTTTATAATTAATTCTTCTCATACAATATTTTCCTTTATTTTTTTTAAAAATGCTTTTACAGTATTCTTGATTAAAATGCTAATTGTAATTGGTCCAACTCCTCCAGGACTTGGTGAGATCACGCTTGCTTTATTTAGCATTTCATTAACTTCAAAATCTCCATGAGTTTTATGATTTTCATCTTTATTTGTACCAACATCAATTAATACAGCATTTTCTTTAATCATATCTTTTGTTAATAAATTTTTCTTACCAGTTGCTGTAATAATTAAGTCAGCATTTGTTGTATAGTATTTTAAATTAGGTGTATGGCTGTTTAAGATACTAATTGTTGCATTTTTATTATCAATAATTCCTGCTAATGGTTTGCCTAAAACAATAGTATTACCAATAATAACGACATTTTTTGCTTGAAAATCATAATTAATTGTTTTTAAGATTTGCATGCATGCTAAAGCAGTACTTGAATTTAAATAACTTGAATTATTAAATCATGTTAGACCTAAATTATGACTAGTTAATCCATCAACATCTTTATCAGGATGAATAGTATTAATAATTTTATTTGTATCAAGATTTTTCACATTAATTGGAAGTTGTATCATGATTCCATCTACTTCATCATTTTTGTTATATTCTTTTATTAATTTAATGATTTCATTTTGAGTAACATCTTCTTCTTTTAAGTGAATTACTTTAGTTAGAACATTACATTCATTAGCAAATTTAACTTTATATTTAATATACAATTCACTAGCAACATTATATCCAATATAAAAAATGACTAATTGTGGTTTTTTATTAGTATTTACTTTTTTTAAATTAAAGATAATTTCTTCTTTAATTTGATTTGCTATTTCTTTTCCGTTTATGATTAAAGTTTGCATATGTGTATGATTTATTTTAAAATAAATTGAATGTATAAATTAATTTATGCAAATTAACTTCATGAAGGTGAATTAAAAATGGTGCATAAAAAGCAATCTAAAACAAAGTTATTTTTTAAAAAATTTAGAAAAAATTTAATAAAAGAGATGATGACAGAAGATAGTTGTGAAGAAAATGAATTACAAAATTCAAAACAATTAATTGAAGCATTAGAAAGTGGCACTAGTGGTGATGAAGGTTGAAACAGTTAAATACAGAAATGAATTTAAAATATCGTATTGGAAATAGTATTGATCATCATCTTTTAATAAAAGAAAATAGCATCTTAGTTTTAGGTGGAAAAAAATTTAATTCAAATTATAAAGTTGTTGCTCATTCAGATGGAGATGTTTTTTATCATGCAATTGCTAATGCGATTTTAAATGCTTTAGGATTTGATGATATTGGTACATATTTCAGTGATAGTGATGAACAAACAAAGGATTTAGATTCTTACAAAATTTTAGAGTTTGCGTTAGAAAAAATGAAATCAAGTAACTATAAAATAAATAATTTAAGTATTGTTTTTGAATCAGATTATATTATGTTAAAAAATATTAAATTTGCTATTTTAAAAAATTTAAAAAAAGTCTTAAACTGTAATGATGTTAGTATCCATGGTACAAGAACTGAACAAAAGTTAAAGTTAATTAGTGCTTGTGCTACAATTCTATTAATAAATCAATAATTTTTATTAAGGATTAGTTATGAAAAATAAGTATTTAGAAACAGTTATCTTTGCTAAAAAAGATATCCAAAATGCAATTAAAGAAACTGCTAAAACTTTAAATAAAGAATTAAAAGGCAATAGATCACCAATTGTTGTAATTGGTGTATTAAATGGTTGTAGTGCTTTCTTTGGCCAATTATTAACACAATTAAAGTTTCCATTAGTTACTGATTTTGTTAGATATGAATCATTTAATGGAAATGAAGAAAGAATACAAGAACCTGAATTAACTTTAAAATTACAAGATGAAACTAAAAAATTCATTAAAAATAAAGAAGTATTAGTAATTGATGATGTAATTAGTTCAGGTGCAACTTCAAAGATGATTTATGATGAAATTATGTCTTATGGAGCAAAAGAAGTTAGATTTGCTTTCTTATTAGATCAAGAAAACAAAAATCGAATTAACATTGACTTTGAATACACAGCTGCATTAAAAGCTCCAAGTTCATTCTTAGTTGGGTATGGTTTAGATTACAAAGCTAAATTTAGAAACTTAGATTGTATTGGAAATTTAAAAGAAAAATACTTAAAAAAATAACTTTGTCTTTTTATTTTAATTTAATATCCACTATAATAATTTAATGTTTAAAAAAAAGAAAAAATTAAATAACACAGAAAATAACAACTCAAATTCTAAAAATGAAGGCAACAGTTTTTTTAAAAACAAGAATTTGATTTTTAAAATTGTTGCATTTTTGGTTATTGTTGGAGCAATAATTGGGATTTTATGCGGTGTTTTAATTCCAAGAACTAAGGAAGTTACCATAAGAGATATTCCAACATTTCAGCAATATCTTGCTGCTAATCCTTCAGTTTCACAAAAAGATATACAAAATCAATTAATTTTGCAAACTGATGGTGGTGCATTTATAACAATCTCTAGTGAAAGTTTACAAGATGCAGAAATTTCTCCACTTGCAGCATTAAGTCATAGAAATGTATATTTAGTTTATTTACCAAATTCAAGTATTGGTAAAATGGAATTCATGTTTAGTGTTTATGACAATGCTTTTGGACCTAGTGCAATTCAAATTGGTTCAACAGTTATTGCTTTACAAAACACTGCAACAATTGCATATTTATCTTTGCATTCTCATTCTAGTATCAATAAACATTTAGCTTATTCAGACAGTTACAGTATTCTTTCTCAATTAAGTTCAATTAAACATTCAAATTTAGATGATACTAATATTCCTGGAGTTACTCAAGTTTCAGCAATTATTAACAAATATAAAAATACCAATATTTTTAATTTTTTACAATATGTTTATTTAAATACTGGTGCTTGATCATTCCCACAAGCTGGATTTAATTGATCATTATTTATTGAAGCATTATTCTTGGTTTTCTTTGTACTTATCATGTCAATGAGTTTTTTAAGTATGTACAAAAGTGGAGGTGGAATGGCTGGGGGAGATATTTTTTCAATTGGAAAAAGTCCAGCTAAATTCGCTAAAACCAGTGTAAGATTCAGTGATGTTGGTGGAATTGGTGAAGAAAAATATGAATTACAAGAAATTGTAGATTTTTTAAAAAAGCCAAGTAAATATGCTTCAATGGGAGCAAGAATTCCTAAAGGTGTTATTTTATATGGTCCACCTGGAACTGGTAAAACTTTATTAGCAAAAGCAGTTGCAGGAGAAGCTGGAGTACCATTTTTAGAAACCAATGGTTCTAGTTTTGAAGATATGCTTGTTGGAGTTGGTGCAAAAAGAGTTAGAGATTTATTTGCAAGAGCTAAGAAGTCTGCACCATCAATTATTTTTATTGATGAAATTGATAGTGTTGCTGGTAAAAGATCTAATAGTAGAGTTGGAGATAATGGTTTAGCAAACCAAACAATTAATGAATTATTATCACAAATGGATGGATTCAATAGTAAAAGTGGAGTAATAGTAATTGCTGCAACAAATAGATTGGATATGCTTGATGATGCAATTTTAAGACCAGGAAGATTTGATCGCCAAATTCCAGTAAATTTACCAGATATTGATGAAAGAGTTGATATTTTAAAAATTCATTCAAGGAATAAAAATATTTCAGCAAAAGTTAGTTTAGAAGATGTTGCTAGAAGAACTCCGGGTTTTAGTGGAGCACAATTAGAAAATGTTTTAAATGAAGCTGCATTATTAGCAGTAAGACATGATAGCAATACCATAACATTAGGTGATATTGATGAAGCTATTGATAGAGTAGTTGGTGGTCCTGCTAAACATAATAGAAAAACTAGTTTTGAAGAAAAGAAACAAATTTCATTCCATGAAGCAGGACATGCTTTGGTTGGATTAAATGTAAAAGGTGCTGATATTGTTGAAAAAATTACAATTATTCCAAGAGGTAAAGCAGCTGGATATACTTTGCAAACCCCTTCAATTCAAGAATTACAAATTCAAAAAAAATCAGATTTATTAGGTTTAGTTGCTTCAACATTAGGTGGAAGAGCTTGTGAAGAAATTATTTATGGAATTGATTCAATTTCAACAGGAGCATCAAATGATTTATACAAAGCAACAAGAATTGTTAGAGCAATGGTAACACAATTAGGAATGACTGATGTTGGATTAATGCAATATGTTCCTAGTGAAGGAGAAGTAAATCCTTATAAAACTGATTATAGTGAAAAAACTGCACAAGAAATTGATAACAAAATTAATGAGATTCTTTATGAAAGATATGATTTTGCTAAAAAAATCATTACTGAAAATAAACGTGAACTTGAATTAATTGTAGAAAGTTTATTAATTTTAGAAACCATTGATAGAAAACAAATTGAACATATTCATAAACAAAAGGATTTACCACCTGAAGTTAAAGCAAAAATTGATTATTTAGTAAAAACAAATCAATTAGATGAAGCATATTTGTTTGAAGAAGAAAAAATTAAATTTATTCCTAACTATGAATCTAATAAACATCAAACTAACAAAGATCAAACTTCAACTAATAGCAATAATCATGAAGATAATCAAAATAATGATTTAACAAATAAAGATAAAACTGATAAATAAAAAATATTGATAAAATATAACCAGTATTAATACTGATTATATTTTTTTAAGGATACATAATTATGATTGATATTGAACTTATTAGAAAACAAGAATTAGATTTTTTTGTTGAATATTGCAATAAAAGACATCTTGATATAGAAGTTATTAAAGATATTAAAGAATTAGATAAAAAAACTAGAATTGTACAAACTAAAATTCAAGATAATAATGCACTAATTAATAAACTAAGTGCACAATTTGCTTCATTAGTAAAAAATCAAGAAGAAGATAAATTAGAAGAATTAAGAAAAAAGGTTCAAATTTTAAAACAAGATATTATAAACGAACAAGAACAATATGAAATTTTAAGTAAAGAATTAACAAATAAGTTGTTAAGATTACCAAATATTTGTGCAAAAGATGTTCCTATTGGAATTGATGAAAATGAAAATGTTGTTCAAAAATTCTTTTCTAAACCAACGACTTTTAGTTTCAAACCAAAACCACATTGAGATTTAATGGTACAAAAAAACTTAGTAGATTTAGAAGCAGCACAATATATTAATGGTTCAAGATTTGTGATATACAAAGGAATAGGTGCAAAATTAATAAGAGCATTACAATGATTTACCTTAGATTGTAATATTAATCATGGTTATTTAGAAATTTTACCACCAGTAATTGTTGATGAACAAGCATTATATAACACTGGACAATTACCAAAATTTAAAGAAGATTTATTTGAGTTAACACAAAATAACAAATTTTTATCTCCAACTGCTGAAGTCCAATTAACTAATTTATATGCAAATAAGATTTTAAAAGAAGAATCATTACCTTTAAATTTCACAGCAAATACAAGTTGTTTTAGAAGTGAAGCTGGAAGTGCTGGAAGAGATACTAGGGGAGTTATTAGACAACACCAATTTTATAAAACAGAGTTAGTTAAAATTGTTAAACCTGATACAAGTGAAATAGAGCATGAAATTTTAACTAAAAATGCTGAATATATTCTAGAAGCTTTGAATTTACCATACAGAAGAATCTTATTGTGTAGTGGTGACATGGGATTTAGTGCTAGAAAAACTTATGATTTAGAAGTTTGACTACCTTCTTATAATTCATACAAAGAAATTTCTAGTTGTAGTAATTGTGGAGATTTTCAAGCAAGAAGAATGAAAATGAGAGTTAAAGATAATGATGGAAAAATTTATTATCCACATACTTTAAATGGTTCTGCTTTAGCAATTGATCGATTATTTGCTGCAATTTTAGAAAATTTTCAACAAGAAGATGGTAGTATTTTAATTCCAGAAGTATTATCAAAATATCTAAATGGAATTAAAAAAATATTATAATAATAATATTACAATTATCGAGATCTTATTAAGTGTGAAAATATGGAAAATAAAGATACTGAATTAGTTGAAAAAGATCATTCTATTGAAGTTGTTCCTGATGAAGAAGCAAACAAAAAAACAGATGATCTTGAAAAACGATTAAATGTTACAGTTATTGATCCTACATTACCAATTGTTGAATATAAAATAGTAAAAAAATATGATCTTCAACCTACCAAAACATTTGTAAAAACAATAACTACACCAGTTACTACAAATAATGTTGAACCAAAAACTGAAAAAGAGTTTATTAAAAAAGAACCAATAAAAAGAAATAATACATTACCAATTGATTTAGTGTTTGATAAAAGTAATTCAAAAACACCACCAATAAAAGTTCTAAATAAGCATATTATTGTAAGTGATGAAAAGACCAATTGATTTATTTATTCATTTCTTTTATTACTTGTTGTAACTATTACTTGTATGTGTGTATATGGATTAGTTGATGCAATTGTAGTCTTTTCACAATGAAACTTATCAATCCAAAATAATTTATTTCCAAATATTACATATTTACATTTTGTAGAAACTTTAAAACCAACATTTTTATACCAATATTTCTTTACAGGTCCTGATGGTAAAGTAACACTTGGTCCAACTTCAAGTGCTAATGAAACATTGTCTGCAGCAACAGCATATGCAGCAACAGCATCAAATGTTTCAGTTGGAGGATTTGGTTTAGTTAGTGCAGCAAGATTCTTCCATGCAGAAGGAATTGTTCCTGCTTCAGATATCATGAATTCTAGTCTTTCACATGATTTAGCATTACCATCAATTATTCAAGTTATTTATAGTTTGATTGGAATTCTTATTGTTGTATTATTGATTTTTGTACCACCAAGAACACACTGATCAACAATTATTATGATAATCTTTGCTTGTTCATTTATAATAATATAGTAAATTACTTTCATTTTCTTTTTTTTTGCAGATGTAGTTCAGCGGTAGAACACGACCTTGCCAAGGTTGTAACGCGGGTTCGACTCCCGTCATCTGCTCCATAAATAACCAATATCTTTGGTTATTTTTTTATTTATCAAGATTTAATTTAATAAAATTATTAAAGAAGATAAATAAAAAAGGAATTAAATGAATAATAAGAAAGTCTTGATTGTATTAACAAACCAAAAACTTTTTCATAAAGAATCACAGTTTAGCATTTACTTAAATGAAGTTGTTGAATTTTATGATGAGATTACAAAATTAGGGTATGAGTGTGTTTTTTGTAATTTAAACAAATCTAGTTCTAATCCTAATGAATTTAATTTAATTAACCTAAGTAAACAAAAAACAAAATTATTTCACAAACAAGAAACTAACAAGAAGATATTAAATAACACTAAGAATCTAAAGGAAATAAATCCTTATGAGTTTAGTGCTATTTTTTTACCTGGTGGGTATGAAGTTTTTAATGATTATTATAATAATCTTTTATTAAATAAATTCTTATTAAAACTATATGAAAATAATGCATATATTTGTACTTGTTCAAGAGGCTTAATAGCATTATTAAAATTAAAGAATAAAGATGGTAAACATTTGCTTTATCAAAGAAAGATTACTGCAACAAGTAATGAAGAAGAAAAACTTAATTTTATGATCGATAAGATTCCATTCTTATTAGAAAATAAACTAAGAAGTATCAAAGCAAAATATATCAAACATTTACCATATTATGAACATGTTATTCAAGATAAACAATTAATTACAGCGCAAAATGAATATTCAATTAGAAAATTAGCAAACATTCTGCACCAAAATTTAATTATTAAACCTTAAATATTAATAAAATTATTTTGTATTTAGTTTTAAATAAATAATTATTTATGAAAAATTTAGATTTAAAAGAAATTAAAAAATATATTGAACAATTAAGAAATAAATTACATCAATGAAATTATGAATATTATGTTTTAAATCAACCAAGTATTGATGATTATACTTTTGATAAAAATTTAAAAGAATTAAAAGCATTAGAAGAAAAATATCCAGAATTTTATGATCCAAATTCACCAACTTTAAGAGTAGGTGGAGAAGTTAGTGAAAAATTTACTAAGAGAGCACATAAAGAAGCAATGTTGTCTTTAGAAAATTCTTATAATTTAAATGATATTCAAAGTTTTTATTCAAATATTGTTAAACAAACAAAAAAAGAAGATCTTGAATTTGTATGTGAACCTAAAATAGATGGATTAAGTATTTCATGCATTTATCAAAATGGGATTTTTCAATATGGATTAACAAGAGGAGATGGATTATATGGTGAAGATGTTTCAAATAACATAAGAACCATTAATAAAATTCCATTAAAAATTCCATATGAAAATTATTTTGAAGCAAGAGGTGAAGTTTATTTACCAAAACATGTATTAAAAGAATTGAATGAACAAAATCAGAACTTTATGAATACTAGAAATACTGCTAGTGGTGCATTAAGAAATCTAGATCCTAAAATAACTAAAGCAAGGAAATTAAGTGCTTGATTTTACTTTATTCCTTTATATTTAAATTTAAGTTTTAAAACTCATTATGAAATCTTATTATTTTTGCAAAAACAACACTTTCCTGTTGCTTTAGATGTAATTAAAAAAGTTAAAGGAATTAAAGGAATCTTAGAGTATATTAATTGATTTGATATTAAAAGAAGTGAACTTGATTATGATGTTGATGGAGTTGTTATTAA
>JAGBPV010000081.1 GCA_017633195.1 bacterium | reverse complement strand
TAGTGGAGCAAGAATAGAATATGCATTATCTTTATTAAGATTTAATTTAGGATTTAAGGTGTTATAAATACTAAAATCTATTTCATTTAAATATTCATTATGTGCATTCTTATTAATACTAATATCTACATGTTTAATACTATATACATCTAATGCTTTATTAAAAGGTTCATTTTTCTTTAATCATTCAAAACTTTCATTATTTGTACTTTTACCAGTACTTATTCTATATAAACGTTCAAAGCAAACACCATATCCAATATGATTTGCTTTATTGTTATCATCACTATCAAATTCTTTTGTACATAAAATAAATTGTCTATTTCCTTGATCTTGTTTATTTAGTTCTCATACTGCTTGTCCAGTTGTACCACTTCCTGCAAAGAAATCTAAGATAATTTGATTATCTTTTTTAGGACATAGATTAATTAGGTATTTAATTAGTTTGGTTCCTTTAGGGTATGAAAATTTTCTTTCTTTATTTTCATTTAATCCAAGAATAGAATCAAGAATTTTTTGATTTTCATCAGTATGACCAACTTTATCAAATGTTAGAATTGTTTTACTGATTACTCCATTAACATCTTTTAAATATCTTTTTAATGATGGTCTTCCTTCTTTATTAGTTGGAAAATAAATTCTATTTTCTTTTATTAATTGATCCATTTTCTCTTTGTTATATAGTCAACCATTTGGAGATGATTCTTTATATTCAATACCATTATAAAAAATTGAATAACCTTTTTGTCCTTGTGTTGTTAAATCACTTAATCTATATAATCCATTTCCATCTTGATCATCATATTTATATTGAATATTATTTTCTTCACTTCTTTCAAGGTGTTCAAAACTATCTAATATTAATTTATTTTTTGCATAACAAAGTACATAATCATGATCTACAGAAACAAATTTATTATTATTTTTAGGAGAATAATTTTTTTGTCAAATAAATGTACATATAAAATTCTCTTCACCAAAAATACTATCCATCATAACTTTAAAATAAGCTTGCATATTATCATCTAATGAAATGAAAATTACACCATCATCAGTTAATAAATCATAAGCAATTTCCATTCTTTGCTTCATTAAATTTAATCAAGCATTTTTACTGAATTTATCTTTATACCCTAAATTAGTTCCACCAGTGTTATAAGGTGGATCAATATAAATAATGTCAATTCTATTTTTGTGAGTAATTAGTAAATTTTGTAATACTTCAAAATTCTCTCCAATTATCAAAATATCATTCTGTGTGTGTGTGTGTGTGGAGTATTACTATTGAAATTAAAAGTTGGTGTTGGTTCAGATTTAATTTGATGCAATAAATCTTTTTTTAATACTGGAATAGATGTAACATCTTTTATGTGTGGTGCAGCATCAAATTTAAAACCAAAACCAACTCTACTATCAAATAATGCAACCAAGGCATTTAGTTCATCTTGACTTGTGACTTTTTTTAAAGCAATTGATATTACTTTAAATTGATCTTCATTAATACCTTTTGCATTCTTGAAATAATCAATTTTATTATTTATTAATTCTTGTAATTGTTCCATAATATTAATAGATTATAGTTTTTATTTTAGACATTGATTTATTTTTGTTTAAATCTCATGTCAATGTTTATATTTTTTAAATTTTTCTTAAATAATATTAAGCAAAAAATGAATGGTGCATTGAAATAAAGATTATTTATTAACATTTGGTTTGAAAAAATCATATCTTTCAATAACTTTTTGTGTTAATTCATTTGTTCTGTTTATCAAATCTTGTTCAGTAAATTTATCCAACTTTTCAAGCATTTTGTTTAAAACATTAAATTTGCTTTCATCACTTAATAATATCTTCTTTTTTTGTAAAAAAGAATCATTAGACATTTTGCTATTTTTTTGGACTGAACTTAAAGAAAGATTCCCTAAAGTATGTAAATATTTATTATGTATATCTAAATAATTTTCTCCTAAATCTTGCTTTCATCCTTCTGAAAGTTCTATTGGTATAATATGTTCTATACTTACTTCTTTTGTACTCACATATTCATGATAAATATGTGGGTATCTTCCATTTTCAATCTTAAATAGTAATGATTTACAAAGTTTTTTATTATCATATAAATCAAGAGTTAAAAGTTTTTGTCTTACTTCACTATCAGTTGGCATTCTATCATCATTTTTAGAATTTATTAGACTGTTATAAATAGTTTCATAATAATTCTTTTTATTTTGGGGATTCTTTTTAAATAATTTATCATACAGACCAAACATTAATGGTCTTAATAAATTATTTGCAACTTCACAAATTAGTCTTCTAACAATAAATACGAGGATGAAATTGATAACTTTAGCTAATTCTTCATCATTAATAAGTTTATTTTTGTAATCTAAAAGTACTCTTAATAAGAAAGCGCAAGAAGTTGTTTGACCTAGATCACGAAATTCTTGTGTTAAATTATTAATAATATCATTATAGTTTTTGCTTTTATGCAAAAGTACTTCATAAACTTCTGCAGCATCATACAAATCATTAATCAAATCCTGTTTTGTCTTATTTTTAGCTAACTCTTCTTTAGCAAAATTTATATATTCTTCATATAAATTCTTTTTTTTGACATTTGTTCCTTCTTTTTTTCAAACCAAATAGTGCATTATGAAATCTTTCATATTTTCATATTGAATTAATTTATCTTGCATTGGTTTTCACTTTTCTTCAAGCAATTCTTTTGAATCATTATTTAAAAATAAATAGTTTTTAATACTATCTACTGCTGTTAATTTAACTCCTAATGAATTAATAGATTCAAAGATTTCTTGAGGATTATCAATAGTACTTAATTGAATTTCTACAATTTTTAATTCTAATAATCCATTATAAATATCACTTCTTATATCTTTTTTCTTGTTTTTTATTTCATCAAGTAATGAGTTATAAATATGAATAAAATTGGTTTTAATATTGTTTTTTGAATCATTATCTTCTAAAATTTTTAGATCATTACAAGTCATGATTTCGTGAAAATATTTTTCATCATAATAAGAGGTTTTTAATTTATAACCTTTTTTGCTTCATCGCGATCAATATAAATAAGTTCATTTGTCTTTTTTGAAACATAGATTGCATTTTCTTCATTTGGATAAATATTAACTGCTATTAAATTTAAAGCTTTAGCAATTAACATAATTGTAGTGATTCTTTGTTGCCCATCAACTAAATACAATTTCATATTGTTAACATCCATATCTTTTTCTTGTTGATGCACAATACAACCTAAAAAATGTTCTTTTTGATTTTGTGCAGAATTATAAATATCATCTAGTAATCGATCACATTGATCTTCTTGTCATGTATAGGGTCTTTGATAAATTGGAATCACAAATTGTCTATTTGCTTTGTTTAAAATATCATCTACTAATGCTCTAGCATATACTTGCATAATTATAGATAATACTGCAATAGTAATCTATTTCTTAAAAAAGAGATATTTTTATAGAAACTTATATCTTATTTTCTTATTTATAATATTGAATTATTTTTTAAAATTTGACTCAATACATAACTAAAATCAATTAATGATAAAAATAGTAATGTATTAATAAGTAAAGTAAAATTGGATTATCAATAATTTTTTAAGTCTTATTTTTTAAATCATTTTATAGATTTTTACAGTTATTTGATTCATATAGATTGAATAGTTAAATTCACTCGTTTGTTTTTTATCTTTTAAAGTTATTTTGTCCAAAATGAATCCCGATGTCTACATAAATTGTATAAATAATAATTAAAAATAATCTCAACTAATTAATTAAAGATAGAAGTCAAATCATCACTTATTTCTTTATCTTGATATATTTCACCTTGATAATAATGTATTCAGCGAAAATTATTTTTTGTTATATAACTTAATATTAAATAATGATAATCATTTAATGTTGAATATTCTTTATATGCTTTTTTTAATTCTTCAGTTTTAATTGCATCATAATCATTATCTGATTTAATTTCACAAACATAAATATTATTATTTTTTTCAATTATAAAATCAGGATAATGAACCCTCTTTTTTATACAAGGTTGTTTATCAATATATTCATATTTAAAACTTGAATTATTTAAATAATTTCTTAATAACATTACATGAATATTTTTGTTCTTAGTGAGTTTATCAAACAAATCTAACATCTTTTCAGTAAATTTTTTTTCACCAACTGAATCACTATATATAAATTCTTCTTTGTGTTTTGTTTCTTGTTCATCAGGAATTCAATAAAGATATTTTAATAATCCATCCTTTAGTTTTAATTTATTATTTTCTTTTTGATCAGTCACATATTCAATTGTTTTAACTGGTAATTTAACAATTGGACCAATTACATATTTATACTTCTTTTTCTCATTCATATTGTTATATTGATCAATTAAATGACTTAAACAATTTTTATATTTATGATCAAGTAAGAATAACTTAATTACATGTGGATTAAAGTTGTATTTTTTTGCGTAATATATCACAAAATTATTTATAAATTCTTCAAAAGATGTATCATTATAACAAGTAATTTTTTTATTTCAAAGATCATCAACTTGAAAAATATTAACAATTTTTTCTGAAACTAAATAAGCTTTGTTTTTATGTTCTTCATCTAAGAAAAGCAAATCTATTTCTAATTCATATTCATATTGTTTATTTTGTAAAACTTCTTCTTGAAAATAAGCAAGGATTGTATGGTAATTTTTCTTATTAATTACACCATCAGTAAATTTATTGTGTCTTTTAAATCATGTAATTAAACCTTCATAAATATCATCTATTTCTGGTTCTTTTTCTTTAGAATTATTTAGATCATTTTCCTGTAAAATAATTGTTGAAAAATCTTTTGTTAAAATAACTTGATCATTATGTTTTCAAGTTTGACATTTATCATTCTTTTTCTTTGGCACATTAGAATAAATATAATAATTGTCTAAAATATCTTCATTTGGTTTTAATTTTCTTGCTAAAACATTTCTTCTAATTCTTCCAATAGTTTGAACATCTAAAGTATCTGAATAAATTTCTCTTAATTGTAATAACATATTAGCTCTAGGAATATCTCATCCTGTTGCTAATGAGACTTTAAAAATAATCACATCAATAATTGAATCATTAGCAGTAATTATAGCTTTTTCTTTTGCTGATAAATTACTTTTATTATTAAAGAATCTTGTGTTAGATTCTTTTTTGTTATCTTCAGTATAAACTAGATACTTTAATCGATGTTCATTAATTGTAGTAGTTAATTCCTTAATTAGTGCTTGCTCTTTTTCTTTGTCTTCTTTTTTAGTATTTTTTATTTGAATAAGCATACAAGGATTAATTCCATAATTTAATGCCTGATATTTCTTTTTAACTTCCTTAAATTCATTTATTGCTTGTTCATATAATTGTTTACTTGTAATATTATCTTCATCTATTCCAGCATATAGAATTAGATTAGATTTAACTAATCCATCATTAATAGCGTCTTCCATTTTGATTTTTACATGAATTTTGTGCTCTTGTTCTAAAGTTGCAGAAACATAATAAGTTAAATTAGCATACTTATTCAATAGTTGATCTAAATTTTTAGTATTATTATCTTTCTTAGTACCAATGTGTGCTTCATCTCTAATATAAATGATTTCATATCCATCTTTTTTAGCATGATCAAGAAATAATTGCAAAATATTCTCATCACATAATTTAGCTTTATCTTTATATGAACTACTACCCATGAAATAAACTTGATGATTTTTTAAAGGAATTTGAATAATTGTATCAAGTTTGGAATTAGTATTATTTTTGCTTGGACTTTTAATTAAATATGAAGTATATTTGTAATTATTTTTTGATCGATATAAACAAGATTTATCATAGTTTTGTACTTGAATATCTCCAGTTGATATACTTACAAATAAAATAATGCATTTCTTATTATATTGAACAATCTTGTCGCATAATGTACATAATATTAAAGTTTTTCCAGCACCTGTTGGTGCTTGGAAATAAATTTCTTTATGAATTTGATTTTTAGATTCTAGATATTTTTCAAATAATTTGTTAACTGCTTCTTGTTGACATTCTTTTAGTACTATCATTATTCTTCTCCAATATGATCTAATAATGGAGCAAGAATAGAATATGCATTATCTTTATTAAGATTTAATTTAGGATTTAAGGTGTTATAAATACTAAAATCTATT
>JAGBPV010000080.1 GCA_017633195.1 bacterium | reverse complement strand
TTAAATTTCCAAAAGTTAAAAAACCTTGTTTAAGACAGATTTTTAATTTGATTAATAGTTGTAATTGAATAATAACTCCAAAAGATAGATTATGTGAAAAATATAGAAAGGTGGAATTTGTAAACTAAGTTTATCAAAAAGAATTCACAATAAATATGTCTTTTATATATTATTAAGGACTAAATCCACTAATTTAAGACAATTTTATGGTGATTGAGAAGTTGATCTAATCATTGGAAACAAATATAAAAATCATGATCATCTTTTAACATTCGTTGAAAGATGCGGTAGAAAAGTATTTATTGCAAAAGTTAAAAATAAAAATCCATTCAAAATTAACTCTGTGATCAAGAAATTTGTTAAAAGAAATAAGTTATATGTAAAGAGCATTACATCTGATAACGGATTTAAATTTGGCAAAATTGGGATTTTAACTAAATGATTAAATTGTAAAGTTTATTATTGTAATCCTTATGCATCATATCGAAGAGTGTCAAATGAAAATATCAATGGATTAGTTAGAAGATTATATAAAAAAGGCACAAATTTTAATGAAATAAGTGATCAAGAAATCTATGAATTACAAGAAAAAAATCAATAATAGGCCGTGCAAAATACTGGGATGAAAATCAAGCAATGCAAAGTTTAATGAAACAGCAAATTAGTATTCAATAATTTTTCTAAAGCGTTGATAATTTTCTTAAAAAATCTTGTTGCACTTAAAATTGCATTTAGGGGTTTAATAAACTTGTTGTTATAAAAATGTCTAAATAATGATTATTTTTATAAAATTACATATTATGAAAAGCAAATTAAAAAATTGCTCTTTAACTCCTTCTTTTAGAGAGAGAGAGAGAGATAAAGCTTTTTGAAGCTTTTTCTGGTATTGGATCACAATTTCATTCTTTAAAATATATTGCTAATTTATTTGGTTATAAAGTTAAACTTATTGGACAATTTGAATGATATATTGATGCAATTATTGCTCATGAAATTCTAAATAATAATTTAAAATTACTAACAGATATTCCTAAAGAAGATATGCTTTCTTTTTTAGAGAATTTATCTTTATCAAATGATAGTAAAAAACTTATTTCTAAAAGTTGATTTAAAAAAATAACATTAAGAAGTTTGCAACTTATTTATAGTGCTATTTTTAGTTCAAAAAATAATAGTTATAATTTATTTGACATTAATCAAATTTATAAAAATGAAGAATCAATTAGTAAGTTAGATATAGATATCTTAACTTACTCTTTTCCCTGTCAAGATTTAAGTGTACAAGGATTACAAAAAGGAATGCAAATAGATTCACATACAAGAAGTTCACTTGTATGAAAAATTGCAGATTTCTTAAAGATTTTGTATAAATATGAAAAATTACCAAAAGTTTTATTATTAGAGAATGTTAAAAATATCACTTCAGTTAGAAATAAGAAAGAATTAGATAAATGATTACAATTCTTAAATTCTTTGGGTTATTTTAATCATTGTATTATTCTTAATGCAAAAGATTTTGGTTCTGCTCAAAGTAGAGAAAGATTTTTTTGCATTTCTAGTTTAAAAAAGATTGATTGAATTTTTAATAAAAAAGAATGTACAAAGAAAATTAAAGACATTTTAAATAAAGATCTTCCAGATAAATATATCTTTAATGTTAATAAAGAGTTTTTATTTAATAAGAAATTTACATATTCTAAATCATCAAATACAAATAAAGTTATCTTAAATGAATTATCTAAATTTAATTCTGAAAACATCATATATGATGCTAATTATTGTTCAGGGACTTTAACTGCAAGTGGAGCAAATTCAAGACTGAAGTTTTATCATAATAATATTGTTAGATTAGTTCAACCTAAAGAGGCATTCAAATTAATGGGTTGAAAAGATGAAGATTTTAATAAATTATTAAAGTTTAATTATTTTAAAGACAATAAATTAATCTTTCTAGCAGGTAATAGTATCGTTCTAGAAGTTTTAAATGAAATCTTTAAGGAAGTTATTAAAAATGTCTTTTAAGATTTCATTTGATATTAGATGTGATGTTCACAACAAAACTATTTATAAAGCTACTGTTAGTTATTTTTTAATTAAGAAAGATAATAGTATTGATAAAAAATCAAACTATTTATGTATTAAACATGAAATCAAGTTTCATGAAATTAGATTAATTCCAAGACCAAGTAAAAATGCAAATATTAAAACTTCTTGTTGAAAGAATATTGAAAAATCACAACAAGGATTACAAATTAGAAAACTATTATTGAAAGATGATGAAATTTTAAATGATAGTAATGAAGATTTAGAAATTGTTTTATCTAATGATATAAACTCATCATATTTGAATAATTTTAATAAATCATTTAATGAAACAAATCAAACAATAAATAATGCTTATAAATTTATTATGGGTGTAAATCCAAGCGGTCATAAAACTCAAAGGCAATTTAGTTCAAATGTCTTAATTGATATTAATGATGAATCAAGTGCAGATTATATTTTTAACAATTGTACTTTTATCCAATTTTTTACTTATATATTAGGAGATAACAATAATAAAAAATCTTCTTGACAGTTTAATGAGCATGAATTTAATGAAATTAATTTATATGATTTTTTAAATAATAATTTAGATCCATTTTTTTATCAAATTTTCTTATTATCAAATATCAAACATAAATATGAAGATAATAAGAATAATATTGATAAGAATTTAAAAAATATCTTTGAAAGTTTAAACAATAAGTATCATTACTTCAAAAAAGAAGAATATGATGATATTGAAAATAATTTTGATTGATCAAAATGAACTTTAAATAGTTTAAAAGATAGATTAATTAGTCAATTAATAGATTTAAATAAAAAGATTAATAATAATTCAATGAATAAAGTAAACAATAAACTATTTGATACAAGAGAAGTTTTATTAGAAGAATTAGAAATAACAAGTAGAAGATATATTACTAATCAAATAGCATATAACAAAGATATTCAATTTGATTATGTTTATTTAACATTTAGAAAAGAATTATCTTGTGTAGAAAATTGTCATATCTTTAATGTCAAAGATGCAAAAAAATGTTTTAAAGAAGATGATGATATGAATAATTGATGATTTTATTTAAATTCAATGAGTGATATTTCTAATATCTTATTGTTACCTAGTAACTTACATAGTTTATTTGATGCTAATATTTTAAAAATTAACTTTATTAATAATGATTATAGTAATTTACAGTTTATTCAAAATGATAATAACATCATTTCATTAACACAACAAGAAAGTAATTTTTTAAAAATTAAAGATGTAAATATTTGGTCTCATATTATTAAAGTTCATTCTTTGAATTTAAATAATATGAAAAAATATATTTTAAAAAGAAGTGAATTAATTCAAGCATCTATGAAATAACTTTAACTTTTAAAAACTATCTTTGTTTAACTATTAAAATATTAAGTAATATAAAAAATATTATTTAATGAAAGAATTTTAATTATGAGTTATAACTTTAAAGAAATAGAAAATAAATGAAAAGAAGATTTTTATACTAAGAATGTTTTTAAATTTCAAGATGATTTAAATAAACCTAAATTTTATATCTTAGATATGTTTCCTTATCCTAGTGGAAGTGGATTACATGTTGGCCATCCTAAAGGATATACTTTTACTGATGTTATAAGCAGATATAAAAGACTAAATGGATTTAGTGTTTTACATCCAATGGGGTTTGATGCATTTGGTTTACCTGCTGAGCAATTTGCATTGCAAAACAATAAAAGTCCAAAAGAATTTACTCAATTAAATATTGCTAAATTTAAAAAACAATTGCAATCATTAGGTTTTGATTATGACTATAGTTTAGAAGTTAATACAACAGATCCTAACTATTTTAAATGAACCCAATGAATCTTTATT
>JAGBPV010000079.1 GCA_017633195.1 bacterium | reverse complement strand
GGTGGAACAGAATATGCAGACTTTGTTTATCATATTTCAAATAGTTTAAAGTTAGCAAAGAAACAATCAATTGATAGAATGTTAGAACACTTCAAGAAAATTGATGAACAACTTGCTAAAGATGTAACAAAAGAAATTAGTACAAAATAATAATCTATAAATAAATCATAAAAAAAATAATAGCAACATTGCTATTATTTTTTATTTTATTTATAAAATAAAACACCTTTTTAAAATTAATTATTTTACAAAATTTGTAAAATTTTATTTTTTCGTTTTATGATATTTATATGTTTAAGAAATTAGATTTATTAAATATAAAGATTAGTGAATTAGCACAATATCTAAATATTTCAAGGCCTACTTTATATAAGTTTATTGAACTTTATGAAAGTAATAAAAACTTATTAAGAAAGAAATATCTTGAATTATTTGATTACATTAATAACAATTTATATTTAACAAAAATTGATGTTATTAAGTACATCATTGAGAGATTTAATAAAACTAAAAACCTAAACAATGAAGATTTAGATAAATTAATAAGTATATTAGAAAATAGTGAAGAATATAAAATTTTAATTAATGTACTTAGTTCATATTTAATTTCTCTAAATTCTAAAGATAAGCAAAAAGAAATAAAACAATTAATAAATTATTTAGAAAGGAAAACAAAATAATGAGTAGTACAAAAATTGAAATAGAAAATTTTAGAAATATTGGATATAATCCAGAACTTAATCCAGATAAGAAAACAACATTTTTATTGAATAGATCAAATAATAAAGATTATTGTGGAGATTTATGCATAATATTAGGAAAAAACAATAGTGGAAAATCAAATGTATTATCTGCATTGAAATTATTAAATATATCCTCTAAATATACTGAAAATGATATTCCAAAAAATCTGGAAACAAGTAATACAAAAAATAAAAAATTAGAACCAAATGTTCATATATATGGGATTAAACAAAATTCAAATTTTAATAATATATATGAAGAGACTATTAGAGTTATTATTGATTATTTTGATGAACTAAAAAATCAATGAGTTAATGTAAATAACAATTATAACTACTATCACGGTATAAGAATGCCTATAAATAATGGTAATAATAATTTATTTAATTTAAATATTCAAAATATTACTATTTTATTGAATAATGGAATTACATTTGGACAAATAAAAATATCTAATACAAATTGAGAAAAAGAGATAAAAAGTTTAAATATATTTAAAAATTATGGTAAGAATTCTTATACATTCTTAGAATTCAAAGAATTCTTAGAACAAATTAAAATTGCAATTAGTTTTTTAAATAATAGTGATTATGAAATTTTTAAATTGTTATTTAATTTAGATAAGATGGATATTTTTAAAAATTGATTGTCATCTACAAAAATAAATGATAAATTAAATGAAACTTTAGATATTATTAATAAACTTATAGAACAAAATTATCAATATGATGTAATTTTTGTTGATAATACAATATATAAAAATAGTGATTTTTCAATAGAATGTACAAAGGAAAAAATAAATAGTAACATTTTTTTTAAAACAATATTTAGTATCACAGAAATTGATATTGATGAATTTATTGAAAATACAAATAGTGATGTTTCTAATTGACCTTTTTTACAAACTATTAATAAAAAATTAGACAAAATAAGTGATGAATTTAATAATGTATTTTCTTTATTTGATAAAAAAGTTAAATATTCTTTTTCCTTATCAGGAGATTCAAAACTAAAATTTGGTTTTTCTTTAATGATATTAGAAAATAATAATGATAATTCATATATAAATCAAAATTATGATCAACAAAGTTCAGGTTTTAAATGATTTTTTAATTTCTTTTTTACATTTTGATCTAAGTTTCACGATAATGATAAACAAAAAATCATATTACTTGATGAACCCGGGAATGGCTTATCAATGAATTCTTTGATACAATTAAGAAATTTTTTGAAAAAAATTGCTTACAAATATGGTGTTACTTTTGTTTTAACAACTCATAGATTTGAATGAATAAATTTAGATTATTTAGAAGAACTTAGAATAATTCAAAAACCTTTAACAGAAGTTGAAATCCACAATGATTTTACTTTTGAAACTAATAGAAAAGAAAGTTGAATAATAGACTTAATAAGAAGTGTTGAAACAAATTTTGCAAATATTGGTTCAAGTGAAACTTTAGAAGAATTTGATGATACAAAAAATTATGTTTTAGTTGAAGGAATTACTGATTATTTATACTTAACTGCAATAAAACTTTATTTTATTAATAATGAAAATAAGGATAAACAATTCATTAATCAATTACAACATATATATTTCTTACCAATTAATGGAGTTGAAATTAAAGAAGATAATATGGAAAAGAAATTTCAGTTATATCAAAAGATATTAAGAGCTAAGAAATATTTGTTTATTGTAGATAATGATAATGCCGGTAAAGATTTTAAGAAAACAATTAATAATGATATTTTAGTAAAAACTCTTGGTGATATTATTGATAAAAAAGACATTAAAACTATAGAAAGTTGTATTTCTGAAAAAGATATCAAATATTTTGAATTAGTTGATAATGATAATAAGAAACACGCAAATAATTCATATGAATTTAAAAGATCATTAATTAATAATAAAGTATCAAAAGAAACAATTTCAAATCTTACTTCATTATTAAAAGCAATTATTGATGAAGTTTATTAGTAATTTATTACTATGAACAAATACATTTTATTAACTATTAAGATTAAGTATGAGTAGTAAAAGAATTTATATTGAGAACTTTAGAAATATTGGTTTTAATCCTAATAATGAAGAAAATAAAGCATGCGAATTTATATTAAATAGATCAACAAATCCAGATTACATTGGTGATCTTGTAATATTATTAGGAAAAAATAATTCAGGAAAATCTAATATATTATATGCACTAGCAACATTATATGATTTTAAATACAATAAAGAAAGTGATATACCAAATAATTTAACATTTTATAATAATAAAAATACAAAAAAATTAATTCCTAAAATTTATTTAAATGAAAAAGAAATTATCACTTTATCTTGTGATAAAAATAAGTCTACTGAATGAAAAGATAAAATTAATAGTATTAAAAGTCAAATACGAAATATAAGCCAAAAAGTATTTTTAAAAGATTATAAATCTAAAGATTTGTTTAATATAGTTGAATTAGAAGAAAAAACAAAATTAAATAATATTGAATTTGATGATCTTCAATTGTTAGATATATTCAATTATTCAACCATTTATGATAATAATGATGATATAAAAACTTTAATACAGAAAATAGAAAATGCAATAAACCTTATTAAAAAGAATGATTATATTCTAAATTTATCCAATATTTTAAAATATAAAAATTATTTTGATTCAATAGAAAAATACTTAATTAAATGCAATAAAGAATTAGATTCATTTATCGATGTACATTTAATAAAAGATGAACAATATAAAGTTGAAGATTTTTACTTGAATTGCAATAAACTAAGTATAACTAATAATAAGTTATTCCAAGCTTTATTACATATAATGAATATAAATATAGATGATTTTTTTAAATATGTTATTAAACCAAACAAGATATTAAATATTGATTATATTAGTGAACTCAATAAGAATATAAATAAAGTTAATGATGAATTTAATAAGATTTTTTCATTATTTAATAGCAATACAAAATGACAGTTTTCTATTTTATCACATTTAGATTCTACAAGTTTAGTTTTTACAATAAACCTAAAATCAATAAAAGATAATGAAATAATATCACAAGAATATAAAGAACAAAGTGAAGGATTTAAGTGATTTTTTAATTTTTTCTTTAATTTTTGATCTATTGTTTGTAAAAATAAATCAAATAATATGGTTATCTTATTAGATGAACCTGGGATTAGGTTTTCTAAATTATCATTATCCCAATTTAGATTTTTTCTTAAAAATTTAACTAAAATGTATGGAATAACTTTTGTTTTAACTACTCATAGATCTGAATGAATAGATTTAGATTACTTAGAAGAATTAAGAATTGTTAAAAAGGAAAATACAATTGCAACTGTTGAAAATAACTTTAATTGTCAATATGATAAGAAAGAAATATGACTTTTAAATATAATAAGAGCAATTGAAGCAAATATTATTGATAATGGTGATGAATCAATTTTTGATGAATTTTGTATACAAAAAACATTTGTTTTTGTTGAAGGAATTTCAGATTATTTATTTTTGACTGGAATCAAAATTAATTTATTAAATTCAAATGAATTAGGTCAAGAATTTAATAAAAAATTAAAACATACATTTTTTATTCCTTTAAATGGATTAAAGCGTTTAGATAAAAATAATAAATTTGAATTACATAAATATTTAAATATTTTTCAAAGTAAAAACTGTTTCATATTAGTTGATGATGATAAAGCAGGTTTAATTTGTAAAGATAAACTTAAAAACGAAAAAATTGAAATTAAAAAACTTTCTGAATTTATTACACCAAAAAACATAAAAGAAGATAAATTTGAAATGGAAGATCTTTTTGATAAAAGTGATCTAGATAAATACAAAATAACAAAAGAATCAAAAAAGAATGATAAAGATTATATTAACAATGCATATGAATTTAAAAGAGCTTTAATCAAAGATAAAAATTTAGTTCATAAAGATACTTTTAACAATTTAAAAAACTTGATATTAAACTTAACAAAGCAAATTGATAGTTAAAATATCTTGCAATTTAATGCAAGATATTTATTTTAAAACAACAATTATTCTTCTTCAGTTTGAGTTTGTTCTTCTTTATCAGAAGTTTTACTACTGTCTTTCTTAGAAGTTTTTTCCATTAAAAGATCTCATTTGATATTTACAATTTTTCTTAATGTTTCTAATCTTACTTTAGAATCATCATTTAAGATAAAGTCAAAAATTTGTTGATTCTTTTTAATGAAATTTTCAGCAGCTTCTTTTGAT
>JAGBPV010000078.1 GCA_017633195.1 bacterium | reverse complement strand
TTATTTAATGACTTTAAATCATATGGTGAATAAAAATCATTTTTTAACAGATCAATTAGACTTAGTTTTAGCACCAAGTTTTTTATGTCTAATTGCTGCTAAAACTTATATATCACGTGGAGGAATATTTGCTAAAAATGCAATTAGTAATTTAATTATTTCTGCACAAGACTGTAATTATGAGTTAAGTGGTAGTTATACTGGAAGTGTTAGTTATAATCAATTAAAAGAAGAAGGCATTAATTGTAGTATTGTTGGTCATTATGAAACAAGATCACACTTTAATATTAATGATGTTGAAATCAATAAAAAAGTTTTAAGTTTAACAAATAATGAGATGATGTGTATTTTGTGTGTTGGTGATCCAAATGAAATCAAGCAAGCAAATGCAAGTAAAGAATTTGTTTTAAGTCAAATTGAGCTTGATTTAAAAGGTGTATTAATTGATCATTTAGATAAAGTTACTATTGCATATGAACCAGTTTATGCAATTGATCAAAATGAACCAGTTAGTTTAAATGATGCTGAAGATATGATTGATGCAATTAGAAATAAAGTAAGTGAATTATACAACCCTAATGCTGCTGAAAATATCAGGATTATTTATGGTGGAAGTATTAATAGTGCTAATTATAATGAATATATTTTAAGCGATAAGATTGATGGGTTAATGATTGGAAGAAGTAGCTTAGATGTTACTAGTTATTATGACATTAGTTATGGTACAAGTTTATTATGAGCAAAAAAATATCCTAGTTTAGGTAATAAATATTTTGCACTTAAACAAAAAGAATTAGAAGCTTTAAATAAACCTTTACCACAACACAATAAACAAACAATTAAAGAAAGTACACAAACAACAAATTAAAAAAAGAGGAATAAGAGGAATAAAAAATAATATGAACAAAAAACCTTTGGTAGTAGCAATTCTTGATGGATTTGGCATTAGTAATTATGAAAATGGTAATGCACCATTATTAGCAAAAATGGATAATATTCAATTAATTCATCAACACTATCCATGAACATTATTAGATGCAAGTTCAGAAGCTGCTGGTTTAATTGCAAATACGTATGGAACTTGTCAAAATAATCATAGTATTATTGGAAGTGGAAGAATTATTACTGGGTATTTAAAAACAATTTCAGATAGTATTAATGATAACAGTTTCTTTAGTAATGAAGTTTTAATACAAACAATTAATGAAGCAAAAAAAAGAGACAAGAAAAGTGTTCATATTATTGGTTTAATTTCAAAAAGTCCGATTGCAGGATTTGAAGATGATGTTTTTGCTTTAATTAAACTTATTCGTCAAAACGATTTGACTCCTATTGTTCATGCGATTACAGATGGTAAGGATGTAAATAAAAAATCAGCAATTGCTTATTTAAATGATTTAAATAATGTATTAAAAGCATATGATGCAAAATTAGCAGATATTAGTGGAAGATATTATGCATTAGATAATAAATTTCATTGAAACAGAACCATTAAAGCATGAAATGTGATGAGTGATCATGATGGTGATAGTTTTAGTGATTTTGATAGTTATATTAAAAATCAATATGCTTCAAGTAGCACTGATGAATTTTTTATTCCCCAATACAATTCTTCTTTTAATGATACAAAAATTTTAGATGATGATGTGGTCATTGTTTCAGCATATAGATATGCAGCAAGTTTAATTGCTTTAATGCAAAATAAATATACTGAAGAAGATAATAAATATGTTCACAGAAATAATTTATATATCACAACTTTAACAACATATGATTTACAAGATATTAATGTTGCTTTTAGATTAAAACAAGAAATCAATACTTTAAGTGAAATCATTGCAAATAATAATTTAAAACAATTAAGAATTTCTGATAATTTAAGATTTAATGATTTAACTTATCAATTTGATGGTAAAAGAAATATTACTTTAAACAATACTAATAATATTAAAATTGCTTTAACTAATTCAAAGAATATCACTTATGATTTAACACCACAATTATCAAGTTTAGAAATTACAAATTATATTATTGAACACTTAAAAGAATATGATGTAATTTTTGTAAATTATGCTAATCCTGATGTAATAAGTCATACAGGAAATTTAGATGCAACAATTAAAGCATTAAAAATTGTAGATTTATGTATTGGTTCATTATATGATGAAGTTATCAATAAAAATAAAGGTTGTTTAATTATTACTAGTGATCATGGTAATTGTGAAGCAATGGTTGATGAAAATGATAATACTATTACATATCATACAATGAATAAAGTACCATTTATTTTATGTGAAAGAAAATTACATTTAAGAGAAACTGAAGCATCAATACAAGATATTGCTCCAACCATTTTGTCATATTTAAATTTACCAATTCCAAAAGAAATGACTGGAACAAGTTTATTTAAACAAAAATATTGATTAAGTGATTTTATTGATAAATTTAAAAAGAAAGATATTCTTTTAAATCTAAAGACAGTAAATGAAGAAGAAATTAAAAATATTTTAACAACTACTCCAAGAAATTTATCAAACCCTGAATTTGGTAGTAAATATATTGATGAAAATGATTTTTCAGCATTAGAATAAATTTATGAAAATTATCCAAGTATATGCTTATGAAGTGTTAAATTCATGTGGATTTCCTACAATTGCTTGTATAGTTCAAACTGATACTGGAGCAATTGGCAAGGTTATTATTCCAAGTACTTATTATGAGCAAAATGAATATCATTGTAAGAATTTAATTGATGAAAATAATCATATATATTTTGGATATGGTGTAAAAAAAGCAATTAATTTAATTAATCATAATATTGCTAATTTATTGTTAGGATTAGATGTTACTAATCAAAGAAGAATTGATGAATTATTATTACTACTTGATAATTCACCAAATCATAGATATTATGGAACAAATACTTTATTAGCAGTTTCATTAGCAGTTTCAAAAGCAGCAGCTAATGAATTACACATTTCATTGTATAAATATATTAGAGAAAAACTCTTAGGTAATACAAATAGTAAATATTTAATGCCAACAATTAGTTTTAATATTTTAAATGTTTCATCTAATATTAAAAAACAGTTGCAACAATTTTTTATTATTCCATTAGGTTTTAATTCTTTAAATGAAGTTTTAATTGCAACAAATAAGATTTTTTATAATTTAAAAAAAGAATTAATTGATAATAATTATCAAATTTTAATGGATGGGTATGGTGCTTTTGTTCCTGAATTTAAAAATTTGGAACAATATTTAGTTTTGTTAATTAAAGTTATAAAAAATTGTGGATATAGTGTTGAAAACAATAGCAAAAATCAAATTGCTTTAGCAATGAATTTTAAAGCAAATAATATTTATGATCCAATTAATAAACTTTATCAATTTTCATTACCAATAAATGATCAAAATAAGAAGTTGACTTATAATGCTAATGAAATGCAAGAATTAGTTTTGTATTTTGTAAATAAATTTAATTTATTAAGTATTCAAGATCCTTTTAGTGTTGAAGATGAACAAAACTATATAAATTTAATGAATCAAACAAAAAATCAAATTCAAATAACAGGAGATGATATTTATGTATCAAATCCTTATTTAATTAAATTGGGTTTAGAAAAGCATTTAACAAATAGTGTTGTAATTAAATTAGATGAAGTTGCTACATTAAGTGAAATTATTGAAGCCATTTTATTTGCTAAAAAAGCTAATTGGACTGCTGTTATTGCTTCTAGATATTGTGACACAGAAGAAGCATATATTTCTGATTTGTGTGTTTCATTAGGTACAGGACAAATTCAAGTTGGTGGATTTAGTAGAAGTGAAAGAACTAGCAAATATAATAGGTTAATTGAAATTGCTTTGCAAGAACAAGATAATATTATTTTTTTAGGTAAAAAAGTTTATTATAATCTTATACAAAATCAACTAAGTAGTGAAACTAATCATGAAAACAACAAAACTACAAAACAATAATCTTAAAATTCATAAAATTAAAAAAATAGCAATTATGACTTCTGGAGGAGATGCTCCTGGAATGAACATGGTTGTAATTAGTTTATTAAGATTTTTATATAAATTTCATTATCAATGTGCAATTGTTTATGAAGGTATTAAAGGTTTAATAACAAATCAAATTTTTGATTTTAATTTCAAAAATTTCATTGAATTAACTGATCATATTTATGATAGTGGGACTTTTATTAAATCAAGTAGAGTAACAGATTTTTATAAAGATGAAAAACAAGATATTGCTATAAAAAATTTAAAGAAAAACCAAGTGGATTTATTAATTGTCATTGGTGGTGATGGAAGTTATAATGCTGCAAATGCTTTATTAAAAAAAGGAATGAATGTGATTTGCATTCCTGCAACAATTGACAATGATGTTGCAAGTACACAATATACAATTGGATTTTTTAGTGCATTAAATTTTATTTATGAGTATATTAAAGCTATTAGAAATACTGCTAAATCTTTTGGATCTTTTTGTTTAATTGAAGTAATGGGTAGAGAATGTTCTGATTTATGTTTAAATGCAGCAATATCTTCTTTAGCTGATGCAGTGATTACAAAAGATAATGCATGAAGTATTGATGATTTTGTAAATAATATTAATTTAATGAAAAAAAACAATAAACATTTTGGTTTATTTATAGTTACTGAAAAGTACTATGGTTTAAAAAATCAACTTACATATGATGAAATTATTACTGAAGTTGAAAATAAAACTAATATTCACATGAAATTTGATTCTATTGGATATGCTCAAAGAGGAGCAAATCCAAGTTCATATGAAATGTTAAATGCATATAAGTTTGCTAAAGTTTGTGTAAATTACATTAATGATAATCATTTTAATATTGCTTTAGGATGAAAAAATAATATGATTATTCCTTATGATTTAACTAAAGCAATTAAAATGAAAAAAGGAAATAATCTTCATGAAATAAATGGATTTAATGAATTTTTATTTACCTTATATAAGGATAATTTATAATTTATGAATTTCAAATTTAATCAATTAATTCATAATACAAGAACTAAATTTGCTTTTGATATTACTGATGATTTATTTTATTTAAATAATAAATTACTAGATTTTAGTAATGAGAATGATGTATTAACATTTGTTGATTATCTTCATGAATTACAATTATTAAACGCTTCAACTTTAATTGCTGACTTAAATTTAACAAAAAAACAGATTAATTTTTTAAATATTGCTAATGAAATTGCAAATGTTAATGAAAGAAATTTAGCATTATATTTAAATACTTTGAAAATTACATTCTATGTTGACAAAATTTATCATAAAAGCAATGTTTTTTTAGATAATGAAACTTTTTTTGTTTATTATAAAGTACCAAAAAAAGGTGAAATCTTAAATAATTCTATTTTAATAAGTTCTAATTATCAGAATGAAGAAATTTTTCATTCTATTAAAGATAATTCATATTTTTTTAATCTAAATAAACATACTAAATTTGAAATAGTTAACAATGATATTTCAAATGGAATTTTAAAAGTTAAAAGTTTACAAGATACTACTTTTGATATAAATGATGAAATTTTGTTTAATAATATTAATTTAAATTATCAAATTTATCAAAACGACAATAATAATTTATCTAATTTATTATTTCATATTGAACACTATCAAGCTAATGGAATTATTTTATATAATGATTTAACTGCACAATATGTCATTAATGTGAAAAAATTTTTAAAAGCAAATCATTTAGAAAATATCAAAGTAATATCATGTATTCATACTTTGAATAGTTTTAATGAAATTAATGCTTTAATATCAAATAGTGATGCAGTTATATATGATAGAAGTACTTTAGCTTATTATTATGCTGATTTTTCATATTTATTTAATGTTTCATATGTAGCTAAAGCATGTAGATTAAGTAATAAACCACTTTTATTAAAGGGTGATATTTCATTTATAAGACAAGATTTATATAATATTAATAATGATTTA